>NZ_JRLB01000019.1 GCF_000764495.1 Nitrincola sp. A-D6 | reverse complement strand
TCGCCTTCCAGACCACCCATGCCAAGGTGTTTGCCGGTGGTGATATGGTCAGAGGTTCAGATTTGGTGGTAACCGCCCATCGATGAAGACGCAAGGCGGCCGAGGGGATATTGGATTATTTACAAGTATAAATAGTTAGAAAGCAGATAGTTGAATAATAACTATCTGCTTTCTATATCTATCCATGATTACCAGCAGTTCGCACCGGTTGCACCTTTTTGTCCAATATTGTTGAGTGTTAGCGTTGCACAGCTGTCACTCGACTGTTGGCTCCCGGCAACAGGTGTTGCACTTAACTGATAACTATTTTGAGCAAGATTCGCTACTGCGAAAGTATAAAAATCATCTATATCATTCTCAGAGGTGCAACCCAAAGCTGTCGGGTCTGGATGTGGATTGACGGTTGTGTCGGCTGAATTGTATCTAAGGTTCGCTGTGTAATAACGCTCGAGGAATTGCGACATCTCAAGCAGACAAGCCGTTGCATTACCTCTTCGGGTTTTAATAATGCTGTTTTGATAGGATGGATAGGCAATCGAAGCCAAAATCGCTACGATTGCAACAACTATCATAAGTTCGATCAGGCTAAAACCTCTATGAAAGAACGATTTTTTTGGGTGATTGTATAAACTCATCTCAGTTGCTGCCATGATTGTCTTCCGAATTGTTGTCCAGTGCCAAGTATCTCAGTGAGGTCTTCATCTTCTTCTAATCCGCCTTCAAGTGCAAAGGCTCGTCCTGCTTCATCAGTGACTATGGTTGCAGACTCACCCGTATGTGAACTTCCTGTTACACGGCTGACAACTTCCCCGTCCACTATGTCACCAGCATCAATTTTGCCGTCTTGATTAAGATCAAATACTGACGATGTATTTCTATCACCTGTATCTATCATTAGGTCAGTGTAGCGACCTTCGACACCACCAATGCAGGGATCTGTAGCGGGTGCCATGGACGTGAAGAGTACCCGATCCCTGCGAATACCCGGGATGATGGTGGGTTTGTTAATAACACGTTCACCATCTGATACGCCCTCAACAGCCAGGTCTAAATACCATCCTTTATAAACTTGAGTGGCGCCCACTGAGTTGGTGCTGGTTGACTGATAGCCTCCGGCCGAATCAACCCAGGTTATTTCCTGCTCAAGTAGTTGGCTTTTAAGTATTGTTGTACTGCTGGAAGTGGTTTGCTCAAGTCCATATAAAGTCTGAACCTGATAGTCTGCATCTCCATCTGTGTTACGGAAATAGCTACCGGTACCAAACAACAGCATCATAGTCGAACTGGCGTTTGGTTTTGCTGCTATAACTATCTGTGAGGTGATGGGTTGAGCCATACCATCTGGATCTGTAGCAGTAAAAACTTTATCTATATTGTTTTTCCACTGGTTTTGATTTCCTGAAAGATCAAACCTCCAAACGTTGCCCTGTAAGTCACCCGCAAACACATGGTTGATAGCCAGATCGTTACTTGGCCAATCTGAAATTGAAGCAGGCGCCATACCGTTAGGCGATGCGGCACTGCCAATACCCGTATTAAGTTTTTCAATTAGTGTCCCATCTTTTAAATCAACAACGTATAGCATGGCACGATTTGAAGCACTGTTATAACCATTGCCAAATATCGCTACCCAACGACAAGAGGTTCCCGAAACAATACAGCCTAGTTGGGGATGAGTTACCCCATAACCTAAGTCCACATCTTGAAACTCCCATAACACATCGGAAGCACTGAAGTTTTCCGGATCACTCACATCCAGTGCAAAAATACTCTTTCCTCCCGCACCCATGCTGCCAACAGCAATGGTACGCCATTTGGCTGCAGATTCTCCCGCTGCTTGAAAATAGGCATCCGTAACGGCAACAGTGCCGTCAACCATATACTGATGTTTGTCGACATACTCTGTATCCATTAAACGGTTTACTTTCGCCGCAGAGCCAGTGGTGGATTCAGGTTCAATTAACTCTTTCGGGATGTAAGCAAACAATTCTTTACCCCCGTCTGTCGTATCGTCGCTGGCATTAAATGCATGCACAAAGCCTGAGTTTGTACCTACAAACAAAACATTTGGCCTTCCAGAGTAATTTGTTGAATTTCTGTAGCTTTTATAAGAAGTTGATGCATCGACAGGTAAAAAGCTAAAACCAAAGTTCTGTTTGCCCATAAATTGCGGGTCTGAGTTAATGATTGAGCCAAGAGGGCGTTGTCCACCAGGCGCTTCACGACTTCTAAAACTGCTATGAGCTGAATCATTGCCATGCAGCCAGGATACACGTTCAGCGCCCAGTCCATCAGCGACATTACTTAAGTCTTTATTTAAAGCGCCTTGTTGTGTTGCACTGAGTTGATCAAATTCAAACTCAACTGCTGTTTGTACATCATCAACTAGTTTGGTTGTAAAAATATTACGACTCAGATTTGCTTGTATCGTAGCACGCAGCTTGCTTTCAGCATCCCAAACCAGCGAACCAACGGTACCATCGGTATTTAATTCATATGCCTTCAGTTGTCCTGACCAGTCTTCTGGGCGGAAACCGGCTGTATAGGCAAGTGTGCCTGTTCTGAGCGATCCTGAACTTACTGCAGCGGCAGTTGTTGAGGGCTCACCCAAAACAAGTATGGCTTCAAATGCTGATGTTAATTGCTGTTTCAGGTTTGAAGCATTAGTGACTAAGAAGTAATTGGGTGAAGTTTCACCGGTTGACAGCTCTTCTGAGCCCGCTGAACCATATTTTGCGGCATACCAAAGCGGATCGTTGAGAAGCGTGGCTGTAGAGGTTGAGCTGGGAGTAAAGGTTCTAGTGGCAAATAGTGGAAGTGATGGTTTTTCAGAGCACGCTGACGGACGAGAGGAGCCGTAACAGTCACCTATTTCAAATCCAGGAGGAGTATCCATAGGGAACCAAGGATCATTTCCAGCTGAGGTGGCTCTGTCACGAACTTCCAAATAGACACCATCTTTATCAGTACCTGAAATAACATAACCCATATGGTGAATAATACCACCAGCAGCATATTCAGAATCTAAGGTTACGGTAATAGTGTTATCGTTATTGACTTTAATGTCGTATCGAACGATAGCATCCATGTCATGGTCAGCACCTTGCTCAACATCTTCAAAATTGATTCTGAAAATATAGTGACCTGGTTCAAACTTCTCTACAAAAAAATCAACAATAGTATTCGTTGGTTGGAAGGAGTTGGATGCCCAACTATTACTATCTTGCCCAACAGATTTACCAAAGGGAATTATTGTAACGATTTTGCCGTCAACAGGTATTTCAATTTCTGGTAAGGGAGATGCAAGCGCAACAGAAAAAGTATTAATGTTCTGTGTATTAGGTAAATCAGTCCGTATATCATTGTTATATGCGAAATGTGTTATAGCTGCTGAGTAATACCCCCCTCTTTGGTTGGTTCAGCTGGACTCAGGCCTCTGATATTACCAAAACCGGTAACTGTTTTGGCCGTGGGTACACCATCACTCAGGCTACCTGACTCACCAATAAAGTGTAGTCCATTGCTACCATATTCCTTACTCCAAACAGCATCTGCTTCTGTGGTGACATTAAGACTGACTCCGCTTGGAAGGTCGCCAGAAAAGCCACTATTAAAGCTGCTGCCAGGTAAAAACTCTGTGTCATATGAAGGGTTAACATCGCTGATGATTAACTGGGCAGAAGGGGTGCACCATAGACGGTCTTCATATGGATCAATCCAGTCAGGCGCTGGTAGGAACATATGGTTGGTGCCTGAATGATGCCGAAGGGTAACTTTTTCACGCTTATTATCCAGAGTTGGAGAAAACTGTGAAGTTGCCGTATCTTCTCCGGTAAAATATCTCAAACTTTCATACAGCATTTCAGCAACTGGATTACCCCAGTCTGGAAATTTTGTACTAGAGTCAGACATGGGCTTGTCAGTCAGCCAGCCCCCTTTGTATTGGTAATTACTGCCAGCATCAAAATCAACTACTCTAAGCTTGCTAATGCTGTCAATGATGCCACTGGTCGTAGTGAAAACCCCTGTTGCCGGATCTATTTCATCAGAAATACTATCAATATTTTTTCTCAGCAGACCACCCCTCATGTTGTAAGGATGTGTATAAGAGCCGGTTATGAGGCCAAACAGCATTTGGTCATTTTTACCGAAGTCCTGGAGTAAACCCACTGGTTTATAATTTTCTTCAGGGTATTGTTGGCAGTTTTCTTCTAAATGATCAGTGTCACAAACCTCTACCCTGACAACATAATCACTCATGCTTGATGCAGGAACGGTTGCTTCTTTGGTCCAGGTTGTAATCACAGGACCTTTTGATGTATCAGTTTCACTGGCGCGAAGCAGCGAGCTGGGTACAATTTCCCAGCTTTGTCCTGGTCGCTTAACCAGTAATTGCCAGTTATCACCGCCAGTTTGTTCTTCATGTCTAAAGGTAAAATTGTGCCAGCCTTGTGATAGTTCAATGCTGCCGACTTCCATTGAAACAGTGTCATTGTTATTTAAACTATTAACAAGATTGTTGCTTGCACCATGCCCACCATACCAGTGTGAAACTACTACTCCATTGATTTCAAATTCAACTGCATCATCGCCGTTTACAGCGAATTCATAAGTACCAGTCTGTTGCGCATTAAATTGACCTGTTATATTTGTGAGGTAATAACTATGACCACAATTACTGGGTACAGTAAATGGGTTGTTATCTGATCCGGAGGTATTTATGTTTCCACCAGCTATGTAATCACTGCCACATTGAAAATCAGTTAATGCCTCACGCATGAGTAAAAAATCTTGATGGCTGTTGGCATTGGACGTAGGTAAGTTCGTTGCACTATAAACACAAGGATTGTTGTTATTTCCTCCATGAATACACCGGGAGCCTGCTACATGACGCTCAATAGCGACCCATTCCCAAATGCGAAAGCGTGAGTTTGTTAGCACACGCATTAGAGGTTCCATGTTGGCATCTTTATAGGGAGTTAATACATCATCTTTCAGTAGAGTTGTGTTTGCGAATAAGTGACGAGTACCAGATGAGGGTAAACTAAGAGGCGTATAATTCCTTATATCATAGCCATCATGCTCGATACTTCTGTATTCTTTACCCCAACTGTGTGCATCTTGAGGAATATAGCTTCTTTCAAGAACGGTTTTAGCGTCTGTATCCGTTACACGATTACCTCCGTAAAGCACTTTCCTGAGGGCGTCTATTCTGGCTGTGGTGATATAATTCAGAAAGTCGCCACTCCAGCCGCTGCTGCACATTTTATTGTTTGCATCTGCTGAGGCCTTAAATTGATTGCTAGCGTATGAGTAACATAGATCTGAATCAAAATAGCCATAATAATCAACCTTATCCGGCTCATAACCTATGTTCAGCTCTCCGTCACCATTGAGGTCAGAGGCATCATTGTAAGCTTCATAATAGAGTGTGTGATCACGCCCCATTACAATCATATTTAAGGGAGGAACCGCCTCTCCTCTAACTGAAAGGGGGACGGGTGAAATATCTACGTTGGCTAGCGTGTAGCTGCTCAATATAAGACAAGTCAATATAAAAGCTGTTTTTAAAGATGCTTTGTAATTTTTTTGGTAAATATTCATTTTAATCACCTAATTTTCAGCTTTTAATATTACTGAACGGGTCTAAACCTTGTCTCAACAACGACAGAGGTTAGGTTTGTGCCGCCCCAGCCTATTGCGTTTACCGGGAAAATATTATGGAACTCAGCGGGTAACTCACCTGGGTTAACACGATACAGCCCAGGTTCACTAACAAAATATTTTGGATCATCAGACAGCTTGTCGCTTACTGTATGTTCCGTGCCATTAGTTCCATCCCAGCTTGCCGGATCCGCCAGGTCCTTTCCTTCAAACAGTGATTCATTATCTGAGTTATCACGCACATACTCTTCTCCGCCACGAAGGGCGCCTTCCGCCGCCTGAAAGGCCATATTGCGGTCACGCATATTGCCGGACATGCGTTCCTGCATGGATGTCGTTTGAATACCCGCCACACCTAAAATAGTCAGTATCAGCAGAAAGAGTAAACTGACTATAAGCGCGCTGCCTGTTTGTTGTTTCATCACCATTATGTGCTACTCATGGAAGTTTATTGCGTACACCAATTGTTGTATTGAATGCCTGATACATTCTTCGATCACCGGCTGGGGCATTAAATGTGCCCCCATCAAAAGGAATACCTGTCATATTATTGGGTAAAATGTTGGCATGTTCGCTACGTGCCAATAGACTGACTCTTACAGCGACTACGTCATCCCAATCAGCCACATTATTTGCAGTAACATAATTATCAACGCGTCTGTCGTCATTTGTATCTACGCCATAGCGGATCTGCATATCAATGATATTATCGACTAGCTCTTCGTCTACAGCTGCTCCGGAACCGCCAAAACGTATTCTTCTAAGTGCCGTATTGTTTGGATCGATGCTGGCGCCTATATAGTAAAGGTCACTTTGGAACAGCATAATGCGCATATTACTTGTATAGGCTTTGCTGAATAGGTTGGAGGCGGCTGGAGATTTGTTGCCAGGTACCATCCCCCCAGGACTAGCTCGGTTTAGAGATTTTGCATTGGCATCATTTGAGTTTTGAAAAATATCACAAGCATCCTCCTCGGCCACCATGATGATTTGCCCTTGTTCTATATTACTAGTATCTGTTAAAGGAATAGCAGATGCATTTGCGTTGGTATGATCTTTAGCTGTGACCCCAGATAGTGTTGCTGCATGCTTTACCAATAGTACATCTGTATTGGGAATATATCCGCCCATGCTGGCTGCATAAGTGCCTGACCCATTATTCCATCCTTCCAAACCAGTGCCTAATGTATGTATGGCCGAATCATAGTCACTATGGGTTTCATCCAGCAGAATGTTAATATCTATATTTGTTGCACAGCCTCCTTTATAACCTGCCTGACGAATATTGCGGCTTAACACTTCAGTGGCGTAACGACCACTTTCCTGGATTCGCGACATAGCTTCCTGGGTGCGATAGGCTTGTTGTGTCGATGCAAACACCTGGATGACACCAGCCAGTATTAACAGGCCCAGCACCATGGCAATCATCAGTTCGATTAGCGATAAACCGCTCTGATGTAGTTTTGTCTTTGGGAGATAATGATTAAATCTCATAATTCTGTGACCATTTCAAAAGATTGCAGGCCTTCTGCGCCACGACTGTCATCCCACTGTAGGATGATTGTTACAGTGTCGCCGTTCATCGCCACACTGCTATTTCCCGATGGCAGGGTAGCTTGTATGATTTGCCGCCACTCACGTAGATCTTGATCCGGTACTGAGTTGCCTGTGGGGTTTGCAGTAGCTAAGGCTATTTGATAATCACCATCCAGAGCAGCACGCCGGTTGGCACGCATTCTGTCTGCCATATCGTAAGATAGATTGACGGCCTGTGTTCTTTGATAAGCACTGTGATTCAAGGACAGTGTGCGTGCTTGCAAGCCAGCCATACCCAGTAAGCCAACAGAGAGTATGACCAAGGCAATGAGTATTTCTATAAGGGATACACCCTTCTGATATCTGCTGTTAAATGTGTTCATCATATTTTTTCATTCATATGCATATTAGGGGCAGTTAACTCTTCTGGTGTTTATTCGACCACTGGCGTTTATGTCAATAGACCTGGCTTGAACACCTGTGCAACCTGTAAATCGCGTCGACAAAGTTGTTGCGCCGCTACTGAGCTCACCCAAGGCATCAAAAGTGATGCTCCCAGCAGCACCTGCTTGGACTATAACAGCACTGGCAGGTGGTGCGTCCCAGACTCTTAGTGGCGTGGCTCCGGCTTGACTTGGTATTACTATCCAGCCATTGGTTCCATCCCAAACGCCATTGCAGCTTGCCTCGTCGGTACTGGCACAAACTGTAATATCCTGAGCTCTCCTGACTGCTTCAGATCTTGCCAAATTGAATGCAGTCACAATTTCATTGGCTAATGCGGTGGAGCGGCTGTTCTGAATGAGGTTATTAAAGCTTGGTACCCCAAGGCTCAGCAAAATAGCCAACACTGCTATGGCTACAAGTAGTTCAATCAAGGTTACGCCGGATGACTTGTGCTTCATAATTTATATTCGTCAGATGAGTTTTAAACCGCCAAATTTGGTTCACTATGCTCTGGAGTAAGCTTAAGTGGTGTTGAAGTTAGTGAAAAGTACTTTTGTGCTCAACGGTCAGAAACTTCGGATAAATGGTAATCACGTTTGAGTTGGGAAACCATCCGGCGGCTAATTTCAACTTTATCTGATGTCCCAGAAATTTCTGCGAAATAACTGGAATAAGCGTCTTTTTTGATACCGTTCATGCGTGACTTATTCAGAACACAGTTTCTGTGCACTCTCAAGACGAGCAGCCCGTAATGCTGCTCTATCTGCTTCAGGCTCAGCTCCACTATCGCTTCCCCGCCATCAAACACCATCTTTACCACCTTATCTTCCGCCATAAAGTACTGCACTTTGTCAAAACGAATACGCCGCAGGCTGTTGCCTATCTGGTAACTGATCCAGGGATTCAGCTCTTCATTTCTTTCCAGATGTGCGCGTGTGTGTGTGCCCAGGTGGGAGAGGGCGGCGGCAAGTCGCTCTGGATCTACAGGTTTTAGCAGGTAGTCAGCCGGGCTGACCCGATAGGCATCCAATGCATGTTCCGGGTGTGCAGTTACAAAAATAATAGCCGGTGGGATTTGCAGTGTATTGAGTTGTTCGGCAACGCTTAGGCCGTCACCGCCAGGCATCTCGATATCCAGCAGTACCAGGTCAGGTTTCAGGTCTTTTACCTGAGTCAGGGCTTCTTCACCATTACTGGCTTCACCCACGCAGATATAATCAGGATGCGCCAACAGCAGGCGCTTTAGCCTGGAGCGGGCGAGGGGTTCGTCATCAACGATCAGTGTGCGCATAAGGAATAACCAGTTTAACGCGGTAGTGGTTATCGATTGTACCTGTTATCAGTTTAGCTTGTTCACCTAACAAGAGTTCAAGGCGTTTGCGAATATTGTCGATGGCCATACCATTGCCTTTCAGGCGAGCCGGTTTTTCTCCGGCTGGATTGGTGATTAGCAGGGTAATATTGTGTTCGCTTTGTAACAGGCTGACAGAAATACTGCCGCCCGTGGTAGTGCGTTCAATACCGTGCCCTACAGCATTTTCCAGCAGTGGCTGGAGTGTGAGGGCGGGTAAGGGGATGTCAGGTAGTTGATCAGGCAGGTCCCAGCTAACCGATAGCCGATCACCCAGACGCCAGCGCTCCAGGTCTATATAGGCTTTTGCCAGGTTGATTTCGGCTTTGAGTGTAGAGGCTTCTCCGGCATTCAGGGCGGCACGAAACAGGCTGGAGAGGTTTAACAGTGCGGTTTCGGCTGCTTCCGGATCTTCCCGGGTGAGTTCGGCCGCTGTATTCAGGCTATTGAACAGAAAATGTGGACGTATGCGTGCTTGCAGGGCATCCAGTTCCGCACGTGACTGGGCAGCAATGCGCTGATTGCGTTCCAGATGCATCAGATAGAACTGCAGCCCGATAATGCCCACCACTATGGCGATCAGCAGGTTGTGCAGAATAAACAGATTGAGGTTGACCTGCGGCTCCCAGCCTTTTTCGGTGAGTAGTATAAAGGCAGCAAAGCTTACCAACGTGGTACAGCTGAGCAGTATGGCAAAGGCCCAGGCCGATAGTTGTTTCGGGGTGATGTTGGGGCGGCGTTTTTGTAGCTGACACAGCAGCAGCAGAGTAAGCAGCGCCACCCATTGCACAAACAGCGTACTCAGCCCCAGCCTGAACCAGCGATCTTCCACAGCACCGGGCGCCAGCGCCAGTAAAATTGCAACCGCCTGCGCCAGCACAGTCGCACGCAATACCAGCTTGCTGCTGCATAGCGGGTTGCCGGGGTGAGCGGTGTGCAGGTTAAGCATGGTTTTAGCCTTTAGATTTCAAGTCTTAAATTTGATTCTACTTCATCTATCAGTGAGCGTGGTACGTCAAGGCTTTTAGCCAGTGGTCGCCATTTTGAAACACTGTGTATTGTTGCATCAATGATGTCGTTTATTTTGCTTTTATTGAATACCGGGCTGAGTTTTTCCAGAGTGTAGAAGTCTTGTCGAGTGAAGTTGTCGCGTTTCCCATTCAAGCTCATCCAGTGACGATTGATCCACTTGCTGCCTGGTTTGTAGCTGTAGGCTAAGTCATAGGCGGGTGCCAATGCCCAGGTTTTGTCTTTGAGTACAAAGGCGAAATTTTTGGCGTGGTCGTCATGGTTTCTGGCTATGACGTTGAATACCATTCTTTTGAGTAGTTGCTCTGCATCCTGCACGGGTAATTTCAGTTGACGTGCAAGGCTGAATAATTCCGCGTAGGAAAACGAGCCAGGTTTTTTATAGTCAATGTGCGCCAGTCCATTGAGTGTCTGAACATGCAGCTTGTGGTTGCCTGAGCGGTCAAATCGCTGCGTGATAAAGTGGCGACGATTTCCTTCGGGAAGTAGCTTGCAGGGCATCATGTCGATACCACATTCTGTCGCCATTAAATGATAGACGTATTCCATGGTGCCAAAACCCAAGGGGTCGCCAAAGGTTTCCTGGTTTTTGTTGTGCTCACTGACGCCATCAAACTTCATTAAGTAGTGGGTGTAGTCTTCCGGTATCTGGGTTTGGCCGGAGCGAGCCTGGCTAAAGTCTTGATTAAATGCGAGAACCGCTTTGGGCCGTGCACCCCCTGCGCTCATGCCGACAGAAAGCAAAGACATCATCGCCTCACGGTCTTCCTGACCACCCTTATGCAGTTCGACCTTCAGGTTGTCGCGGGAATCAAGGATCTCTTGGGCGATAGCAACGAGTGATTCAATTTCAACCTGTTGAGAGGCATTCAGGTTTTTCATTCGGGTTGCAGGCGCATACTCAAGCGCCCCCATACCGCGTTTGCCCGTAAACTGTAATCTTTGCAGTGGTGTGATGTTGTCAGGTGATTTTCCATGAGCGGCAACCCAAGCATTCAGTACGGCATTACCAAAATCATCGGGCAGTGAATCGGCAATGAGTCCTGGTAGTCCTTTAAAGGTGTTGAAATTCAGTTCAGGGAAGCTGTAAATCTGTTTTGCCAATGGCATTTTTAATGGGGATAGCTGGATGCCTTTTTGGATAAAACTCGGGTCATATTCAAAAGCTCCCACACCTGTGCTGGTGTCGAAGCTGACGGCACCGACCTCATCGTGTTGATACGTGACCTGAATAACCTCCATTACCATTCTGGCAGATTCTCCTCGATGCTTTTACGTTGCCTGATGCCCTTTTCCTTTTTTTGCCTTGTAATTTAGCGAGTTGCAAGGGTGAGATTGGCTGCTTGGGCAGGAAAAGATCCAATTGTTCGGCTAGGTCCAGTGCAAGCAGGATCGCCACGAAGTTTTCTAGCTGAGCACTGCCTTTTTCGGCATTCAACACGGTTTTTCTCGCAATACCCGCCCGTTCAGCCACTTCAGTTTGGGTCAGATCACAGTTTAGCCGCGCTTGTTTCAGGCGTTCACCCAGTTCCTCTGCAATTGCAGAAGCCGATTGTTCTCTATGCATCATAAGTACCTAAATGGATACATTACTAAGATATATAGTTGTTAATGTAATCAATATAGCACATTGTAGGTAATTCTGTTCAAGGGGGATTTTCGAGGGGTCTTTCGAGGGGTCAGACTTCTTGATCTGTAAAGCAGTGCTCTATTTTATAACCGATAGGTTATTTTTCTATCAGGATTGCTGGCATGCTGGGATTAAATAAACGATCGGATATACCTAGAAGCATCAGGTTTTCAGAGGAAAGTGGTTGTAGAAGAGGTCATGCGGGATTAAGAAAAAAGGAGCAGTTTTACCTGCCCCTCGTATTACTTCTACTTAAAGCTCAGTACTTCCCAACTCCAGCAAGGTGGCATTACCACCCACTGCGGTGGTGTTGATGGTACGGGTACGCTCCGTTACAAAGCGCAGCAGGTGATCGGGCTGCAGCAGGTGGGTGCAGGTTTGTGGATCGGTTTCTGTCACCAGTTGCACCAGCAGGCCATTGCGTTGTGCCAGTTGACGGTTAATCTCACGCGCCTGCTCGGGCGTACACACGGCGGCAATAACCGCAATGCCGTCAAGTGCCAGTAATGGCTCCAGTTCGGTGTCCGGCAGGTATTGAATGGCACCCTTTGGCAGGCCAAACATGTGGGCTTTTTCCACCAGATTACGTGCCCATTCCTGCTGTTCCGGCCACTGCAGTAATACGCAGTTGCCACAGGCCAGAGCTGTCATTAGCTGTCCGACCATGGCAACCTCTGTGGCTGTGTTATCACCACTGACCAACACCACCCCGCGACCGTTCAGGTAGAGTTCGTTCGATTCTCCCGTTGGCCCCGGCATCACCTGAATCGGTTCCAGGGTGATGCTGCGATCAAGCAGCTGCCGCAGCAGCGCCTGAATTTTGGCATCGCGTAGTGCTGGCAGTTCGCTGGCGAGTTTTTTCAGGCGCTCACTGCGTTGGGTGAACCCCAGGTGGTTCCAGGCTTCCCAGGCGGCTTGAGCCTGACTTATGCGAGAAACTGTTGTGGTCATCAGTGAGTCTCCTGAACAGGTGTGAGTTGGGTGTAACGCATCAGGTAGTGTGGGCCACCTGCTTTAGGGCCGGTACCGGAAAGTCCCTGGCCACCAAATGGCTGCACGCCCACGGCGGCACCTATCTGGTTACGGTTGATGTAGCAGTTGCCTACGCGAATGCGCGATTCGATATGTGATGCGGTGCGCTCGTTGCGGCTGTGAATGCCCAGGGTTAAGCCATAGCCGGTGGCATTGATATCCTCAATCAGTTTGTCCAGTTGACTGGCTTTATAGCGCAACAGGTGGACAATCGGACCAAACTGTTCACGTCCCAGCTCTGAAATAGATTGAATTTCAAATGCCGAGGGTGGGACAAAGGTGCCGTGCTCACAGGCTGCTGGCAGTGGCGTCTGGGCGATGAAATTAGTGGACGCTTTCATCTTGTCGATATGTGCCAGCAGTCCAGCTTGTGCATCCTTATCAATTACTGGGCCGACATCGGTGCTGTGCAGGCGTGGATCACCCACAACCTGTTCTGCCATGGCGCCTTTGAGCAGTTCGATAATGCGCTCGGCAATATCTTCCTGCACGCAGAGGATGCGCAGGGCTGAGCAGCGCTGACCGGCTGAGGCGAAACCTGATAGTACGGCATCGTTGACGACCTGCTCAGGCAGTGCGGTGGAGTCCACGATCATGGCATTCTGACCACCGGTTTCGGCAATAAATGGCACCGGGTCGGTATCGCGCTTGGCCAGTGCCCGGTTAATCAGCTGAGCTGTTTCAGTTGAACCGGTAAAGGCGACACCGCTGATGCGTGGATCGCTGGTGAGTGGTGCACCGACACCAGCGCCATCACCGGGTAGCAGGCAGAAGGCGTTGCCCGGAATACCGGCTGCAAAAATCAGCTCGGCGGCGCGGCTGGCAATCAGACTGGTTTGCTCCGCGGGTTTGGCGATGACGCTGTTGCCTGCTGCCAGTGCTGCAGTGATCTGGCCTAAAAAGATTGCCAGTGGGAAGTTCCAGGGGCTGATGCACACAAACACGCCACGGCCCTGACGTTGCCAGAGGGTCTGACCGCCTTCAAGCTGGCTGAGGCTGATTGGACGACTGCAATGCTGTTCGGCCTGGTTGGCGTAATAGCGGCAGAAATCAACCGCTTCACGCACTTCATCGATAGCATCCTGAATGGTCTTGCCCGCTTCCATGTGGCAGATAGCACAGAGTTCCGCCAGATTGTCTTCCAGCAGATCAGCCAGTTTACGCAGGGCATCGGCGCGGGTTTTAACCGGGGTGTTGCTCCAGCCACTATAGCCCTCCTGCGCTGCGCTGATAGCTTTATCCACCAGCTCAGCGTTAGCGAATTTAGCTTCACCGACAGTGATGCGGTTGTCATGTGGTGCTTTGATAGCATGGCCGGGCAGGTCAGTAACTGCTTCGCCATTAATAAACGGCTGTGCCTGCCACTGCTGGGTGGTAAAGCGTTGGACGTCTTTACTGAATGGCAGCCATTGCGATTCAATTTCGATATTGGGGCTATAGGAGTTAGCACGATCCTCAAAGATACCCACCGGCAGTGGAATCTGCGGGTTGCTGAGGGTTTTGCGCTGGCTCAGTGTGGCGTAAGGGTGCTGAACCAGGTCGCTGATCGGGCAGCGGGCATCAACCAGACGGTGCACGAACGAGCTGTTGGCACCATTTTCCAGCAGGCGGCGTACCAGGTAGGGCAGCAGGTCTTTATGGCTGCCAACCGGGGCATAGATACGTACGCTGACACCGGCCTGTTTGACTACACGGTCATACAGCGCATCGCCCATGCCGTGCAGGCGCTGGAATTCATACTGATCGTGCTTGGCCAGGGTCATAATATTGGCCACAGTATGGGCATTGTGGCTGGCAAACTGTGGCCAGATCAGCCTTTGATCTGCTCGCTCAACAAGAATCGGGCACAGGCCAGATAGGATACGTCGGTGCCTTCTTTACGGGTCCACACCGGGTAGCCATCCAGACCTTTCTGCTGACACAGCTTAATCTCGGTGTCCCAGTATGCGCCTTTGACCAGGCGCACCGGGATCAGGTCGCCCTGCTCATTGGCCAGTGCCGCCAGCCAGGCCAGAACGGCGAGGGCACGTTTGGAATAAGCCTGTACCACCAGGCCAAAACCACCCCAGCCCTGACAGGCCGGATCACGGTAGAGTTTAGCAAACAGGTGCAGCGATATCTCCAGGCGGTCCATCTCTTCGGCATCGATGGTGATGGCGACATTCACTGAGCGGGCTTTCTTGATCAGTTGCAGTACACTGTCAAACAACTCGGTCATAACGCGTTCTTCCTGACCCACTTCGTAGCGTGGGTGCAGTGCTGAGAGTTTGATCGAGATGCTTGGGCGTGGGCCCTGTACTTTTTTGTCTACAAAGTTGCCTGTGTACTCGATGGCGCTCATGTAGTCATCAAAGTATTTTTTGGCATCTTTGCTGGTCAGTGCGGCTTCACCGAGCATGTCGAAGGAGTAGGTATAGCCCTTCTGGCGGTATTCACTGCCACGTTTCATCGCTTCATTGATGGTACGGCCCAGAACAAACTGGTGCCCCATCACTTTCATCGCCTGCTGCATCGCCTTGCGGATAACCGGTTCGCTCATGCGATTAACCAGGCGGTTAATGACGCCGCTGGCCGTGCCGTCTTCCTTTTCATCCAGGGTGACGACTTTACCAGTGAGCAATAACCCCCAAGTGGAGGCGTTGACCAGTAGTGAGTCGGAGTTGCGCAGGTGTTTTTTCCAGTCGGCAACGCTGAGTTTGTCGCGGATCAGTGCATCGGCTGTGTCGGCATCGGGTACGCGCATCAGCGCTTCGGCCAGGCACATCAGCAGAATGCCTTCTTTGGTATCCAGGCTGTATTCCAGCAACAACGCATCAATCATGTGGATTGAGTCGCCATCAGCACGAACCTGTTCGATCAGGCCAGTGGCTTTGTCTTCGGCATCCTTGAGTTCATGCTCATCGGGCTCAGCCAGTGGCATGAGTTCACGCAGCCAGGTGTCTTCATCTATGGCATAAAGTGGTGAAATGGCTTTCCAGAGCTCTGTCGTGGGCTGCTTGATCCAGTTAGGATCCATTACATCTTGCGGTTTGAACATAGTGCAGTCCTCAGTTTAGGCTTCACGCATAATTTTTATCATGACACCACTGTAAGTATAAGCATGCACCCACGTCTTGCAGGATTCTCCGGATGTTTTTTTGAATGCTCCTGTTATGGCTGTCATGCTGGTGTCAATGATGGTGTTGTCTGCACACAGGCATTACACTTTGGAAAACCTGAATGATGTAGGAGCCTGTAATGCAAATGCCCGCAAAAAAAATCACCTTTATTGGGGCCGGGAATATGGCTGGTGCCATTTTTAAAGGTCTATTGGCAAAAGGCTATCCTGCTGATGCTATTACGGCGACAGCGCGAGAGGCTGATCACCTGCAGAAATTAAAGCACAGTTTGCAGATCCATGTCACAAGCGACAATCAGGAGGCTGTTACCGATGCAGAAGTGATCGTATTGGCGGTAAAACCTCAGGTGATGCAGTCAGTTTGCCGTGAAATAGCAACGCAAGTAAGCCGTAGCCGTCCGTTAATTATCTCTGTGGCGGCTGGTTTGCAGGCTGAAACCCTTAATAATTGGTTGGGTGGTGGCCACGCGGTTATTCGTTGTATGCCGAATACACCCTCGCTGGTGGGTGCTGGCGCCAGTGGTTTGTATGCATTACCGAATGTGCAGGCTGAGCAGCGTGACTTTGCCGATCAGCTCCTAAGTGGTGTCGGGTTGGTGGAATGGGTGGAGCAGGAGTCACTGCTGGATGTGGTCACCGCAATTTCCGGCAGTGGTCCGGCGTATTTCTTTATGATCTTTGAAATGATGGAAAAAGCCGCTGTGGAACTGGGCATGCCAGCAGATGCAGCGCGTCGGCTAATCCTTCAGACGGGATTGGGTGCTGTGCGTATGGCCCAGGAAACTGGTGAGGAGCCGGCACAGCTCAAACGTAACGTGATGTCACCCAAGGGCACCACCGAGCGAGCCATCCATACCTTTGAGGAGGCCGGTATGGAGGCGATCTTCCTTAAAGCCATGCAAGCCTGCGCTGACCGGGCTGATGAGCTGGCGAAAGAACTGGCGAGTTGATGAGTTGCTTAGCTGCTTGCGGATGTCATATCCAAAATATACTGCGCCGTCATCAAATCCAAATGTGCGCCGCCACCATTCTTGTACAGAGTGATATCTTCAGGGCTTAAGCGTCCTGGGGCATCGCGCACCAGATCATAGAGGTCTGCCAGCACATCGGCTTCGGTGATGGCGCCGGATTCAATCGGCTTGATCAGTTCGCCGATCTCGCCCAGGGTGGTTTTGCGCGAATCGACAAACACGCGACTGACCTGCATGGCTTTATCATCAGCTTCACGCATATCCGGTCGGAAGGCGCCGATCAGATCCAGATGGGTGCCGGGTTTAAGCCACTCGCCTTGAATGATAGGTTCCACGCTAACGGTCGCCGAGCTGATAATGTCGGCTTGTTGCACTGCTTCCTGCAGTGACTCAACGGCGGTGCCACCTACTTTGGCGGCAAGTTTTTCGGCGTTACTGAAGGTGCGGTTCCACACCAGAATACGTTTGATCGATGGAAACAGCTGCGGGTAGGCTTGTGCCAGAGTGGAAGCGATGGTGCCAGCCCCGACCAGCAGCAGGGTTTCGCTGTCTTGTCGTGCCAGCAAGGAGGCGCCCAGAAGTGAGTCGGCCACGGTTTTCCAGCGGGTGATGGTGGCACCATCGATGAGAGCTTTTACCTGGCCGTCCTGATCATCAAAGAGTACAAACACGCCCTGAACTGTGGGCAAGGGCTCCGGACGAGAAGGATTGTCGGGGAAAACCGACACTGTTTTTAAACCTACGCCGAAGCCGGGAATCCAGGCGACACGGTTGAGCATACCGCCTTTGTCCATTTTCAGATGCTGGTCTGCAATGGTGGGTTCGGGTGTCATGTGAGCCTGTTTCAGGGCGGTAACCATGCCTGTCCAGGTCAGTACCTGATCGGCGTCTTTGGCTGAGATATAGATAGGCGTAGACATCATCAGTTCCTTGTCGTGTTTGAGTTGGGTGTTATGGCTGGATCGCAGAAGGGGGTGATTTACGGTAGCGTGCTGGGGAGATGTTCAGGTGTTGAGTGAAAGCGCGGGTGAGTGCGCTCTGGTTGGTAAAGCCGAAGCGTCCGGCTATCTCAATTAAAGGGTCATCTGTCAGGGTAAGCGCATCTTGTGCCCCTTTGAGACGCTTATTGAGAATGTACTGCTGTGGAGTCATACCGGTTTGTAAACGAAAGCGATCAAAAAACTGGCTGCTACTGAGAAAGACTAAACCGGCCAGTTCGCTGACACGGATCTTGCGTTCAATGTGCAGGGTGATGTAGTTATCGATAACATCCATATTGATCTTGCCCGGCAACCGCACCCGGTGATAGCCCGCCAGTTGTTGGTCCAGGTGGCGCTGCAGCGCGCAGACAATGGCATTGCTGCAGGCACTTTGTAGCAGGGCGTCATCCGGATTTTTTTGCATTTCACGACTGAGGGCGGCAATCAGTACTTGCAGCTCACTGCTGCAGTGAATAAAACGTGATTGGTTGAACAGGGCGTCAATACGCGGTTGTAGTAGTTGATCCGGGTTGATAGGTGCCAGATTAAGCACCACGATGCTGTTGTCACCCACGCCACGAAAGGCATGGTCGGTTGCACAGGGGAGCAGGCAGCCAATGCCCGAGCCTACCGGTTTGGTATGCCCTGCAATATCGAACTCTGTTGCGCCCTCCAGGCCAAATACCAACTGATGGTGGTTATGGTCATGGTGCTCCGCACTTTCTGGAAGGCTGATAACTTCAGCCTGTTTAACCAATTATGCTCGCTTATTGCTTAGATGGTTATAGTTTAATCATTCTATGCTAGCTGCATAATAGCATAGCTTGAAAAACTAGCCGATAGGCTTTCAATCCAGCCAGAAATTTTCTTTCAATCCGGTTACAATACGCGCAACAAATTTTCAGTAGACTACAGGACCCTGTTGTTATGGCCGAACTCAAGAATGATCGCTTCCTCCGTGCACTAATGCGCGAGCCCGTGGATATGACACCCGTATGGATGATGCGCCAGGCAGGTCGTTATCTGCCAGAGTATAAAGCCACACGTGCACAGGCTGGTGATTTTATGAGTCTGTGCAAAAATGCTGAGCTGGCTTGCGAGGTCACCTTGCAGCCACTGGAGCGCTATGACCTGGATGCGGCCATTCTGTTTTCTGACATTCTCACGATTCCGGATGCCATGGGTCTTGGATTGTATTTTGAAACTGGCGAAGGCCCGCGTTTTCGCAAAATCATTCGCAGTGCCGCTGATGTTGAAGCCTTGCCGATACCCAAGGCGGCCAGCGATCTTGATTATGTGATGAATGCGGTAAAAACCATTCGTTCGGCATTGAATGGCCGGGTTCCTTTGATCGGTTTTTCCGGCAGCCCCTGGACGCTGGCTACTTATATGGTTGAAGGCGGTTCGAGTAAGGATTTCCGCCACATCAAACAGATGATGTATGCCACACCGGAAGTGATGCATCAGCTGCTGGACAAGCTGGCGCAGTCAGTGACTGACTACCTGAATGAACAGATTCGCAGTGGTGCTCAAGCAGTCCAGATTTTTGATACCTGGGGCGGCGTGCTCAGCCCACAAATGTATATGGAGTTTTCACTGCGTTACATGCGTCAGATCGTCGATGGGCTGATCCGTGAGCATGATGGCCGCAAAGTACCGGTGATACTCTTCACTAAAAACGGTGGTCAGTGGTTAGAAACCATGGCTGAAGCTGGCGCGGATGCGCTGGGCCTGGATTGGACCACTAATATCGATGATGCACGTCGTCGGGTAGGGGATAAGGTGGCGCTGCAGGGCAATATGGACCCTTCAGTGTTGTATGCCTCACCTGAGCGCATTCGTGCCGAAGTGGCTGATATTCTGGAACGTTTCGGGCCAGGTGATGGGCATGTCTTCAATTTGGGGCATGGTATTCATCAGTTTGTAGACCCTGCCAGTGCTGGCGTGTTTGTTGATGCGGTGCATGAGCTAAGTGCCAAGTATCACCGATGAGGAATCAGGGATGAAAAAGCTGTCACCCTTATTTGACAAAAACCAGATCTGGTCAGAGCGTATCCGCAATGAGTCACCGGATTTTTTCCCGACTCTGGCGGCGCAGCAGGCGCCTGAATACCTGTGGATCGGTTGTTCGGATAGCCGTGTACCCGCCAATGAGATCGTTGATCTGCTGCCGGGTGAGCTGTTTGTGCATCGTAATGTATCCAATCTGGTGGTGCATACCGATA
The DNA here is from genome assembly GCF_000764495.1 of Nitrincola sp. A-D6. Lineage (GTDB taxonomy): Bacteria > Pseudomonadota > Gammaproteobacteria > Pseudomonadales > Balneatricaceae > Nitrincola. The sequence continues at coordinate 886 of NZ_JRLB01000019.1, read as the reverse complement.
TGAATTGCCTGTCGGTGCTGCAGTACGCGGTGCAGGTGCTCAAAGTTAAACACGTGATGGTGGTAGGTCATTATGGCTGTGGTGGCGTTAAAGCAGCGCTGGATACACGCTCCAATGGTTTGATCGACAACTGGTTGGGGCATATTCGTGATGTCTATTACAAACACCGCCAGTTAGTGGGTGAGTGGCAGGCAAACGAGGCGCAGTTTGATCGTATGTGTGAACTGAACGTTATCGAACAGGCCGAAAATGTGTGTAACACCACGGTGATGCGTGAAGCCTGGGCCAGGGGACAGGATGTTACTGTGCATGGTTGGATTTATGGCTTACAGAACGGTTTGATCACGGATTTGAATTTCTGTGTCAGCGGTGATGATGACGTTGATGCAGAGTATGAGTGTGCGCTGGAGCGGGTTCGGAGGTTGGCTGAATAAGGTTTGGTTATACCGGTGTTGGGCGAGCGGATAAGGTCGGGTTGGGCGGACAAGGTCGAGCCTGTCTGACGCGCCGTAAACCCGTCCATGGGGGCTCAGCTGCCGCCGTCCTGGCGGCAGATGGTCAGCCATATCCGATCCCATCAGCCCTCTCAAGCTTGGGTGCCAACATTAACGCCGTAAACATCCTCTTTTAAAGTTTGGTATATACGATAAGCATGCAGTCTTATTCCATGCCGTCGTGCATTTGGATTTGGCACAGGGCTTTGGGCAGGGTAGTGGTATCGTTTTGGTGGGACCGTCTGCCGCCAGGACGGCGGCAGTGGAGCGGTCAGGATGACGAAAAGCGTGTATGGACTCCTCCTCTTTTGCAAGCACTTTGTTTGATCGAAGCCAAGGTACGACTGCCTACGTGTATCCGGTCTCATTAATGATGCCGCTATTAGGCATCG
>NZ_JRLB01000018.1 GCF_000764495.1 Nitrincola sp. A-D6 | reverse complement strand
CTAGGCTCTAACAAAGAGGGACTAGGCTCCTACAATAGGGGCGGGCACCTAAAAAGTGGGGGCTCAGCCTCATCCGAATAAACGCACACATTCCAGTCAGCGGCTAGCCCATCTTCAGCTAGGCAGTAGCGTTCGAAAAAGTTGCTGATCTCATCGCGTTGGCAGTGAGCTTCAAAGCTTGGCATGTCTTTCCAGATTTCATGGAAGACGATGGGGAAACTGGTGCCTTCGGCAAAGGAGCTTTGGATCTGGCGGGTGACGGTGTATTGAATGCAGCCGTCTTCTCTTAGGGTGTTAGGTTCAAGGGATTGCAGGACTTTGAACAGTTCAGTGTCTTTTCCGGGTTTGGGAAGGAATTGAGCGGTGCAGTAAACTTTGGATGACATAAACGGGCCTCTGATTGTGTGACTGTTGGCCGATCTTAACGCCGAAGCGGATGTATTCCAAGGGTTTGCCCAGCTTAAGCGCCCAATACCTTTTGATAAAACACCAAATCTAACCAGCGATCAAATTTGTAGCCAACCTGGGGCAGTCTGCCGGTTTCCTGGAATCCCAGTGCCTGGTGCAAGGCGATGCTGGCGGTATTGTCGGCATCGATAGCCCGATCATGCAGTGGTATTGCTGTGAATTAGCGCGTTCGATCAGTGCTTGCAGTAGTACTTTGCCGATTCCCTGGCCACGATAGTTCGGGTGCAGATAAATAGAGTGTTCGACGGTGCTATTAAAGGCGGGGTAGGGACGAAAGCGACCATAGCTGGCAAACCCCATCAGTTGCCCGTGTTCATCAACGGCACCGATCACTGGCAGGTTGAGTTGTTGCTTATCGGCAAACCAGCGGTCAATGGTCTGTCGGTCACGGGGCAGGTATTCGTACAGGGCCGTGGTGTTGAGGATGGCATCGTTAAAGATGGCTAAAATGGCGTCACCCTGTTGCTGGTTCTGGCAATTGATCAAGTGCATGCTGGTTGTGTCATTAAGTCTGAGGGAGTAGGGGCGGCAAGTGGCTGCCGCTTTGTGTCAATGTTGGTCTCTGTTACCTATGATATTTTTTTCATCATAAGGCAAGCCTTTGTTTCTGTGTAGCGATTTTTTTATTGGTCTGTGTTTTGCTTTTAATTCTTTTGTTAAGGAGGTAAAAGTCTGAATAGGAGAATGAGAGATGAGAATTGATCAGACACAGGTTAACAATGCACGTATAGGGCACCCTGACAGCAGTTCAAGGGTTAATAAATCAACTGCATCGGGCGGGTTTGGCGATCTGCTTGAACAGATGCTACAGCAGCCTTCTCAGCAAACGAAGTTGCCTGATACATCTGAGAATTCGAAGCCTGCTGATGAAGTGACCTTGCAAGAGCAACGTGAGGCCGTTCGGGATCAGCTGTTGGCACTGTTGGATATGACCCCGGCCGAGCGTATTCGCTATGCCTATTTGCAGTCGAAAGGAATAACCGAGGAGCAATTGGCTAGTTTACCGCCTGAAGAGCGCGAGAAAATTGAAGCCGAGATTAAGGAAGAGCTAAAAAACAAGCTGGGTACTGTTGCGGATAATGGAGAAGAACGCGCCGCGGGTTGACGGGGTTAAGCAGATTCACGGATGACAAGCTGCGGGGGTTCGCGGATAATACCCGCCCATGACACAACACGCCGCGTTATTTGAATCTGCCCGAAAAAATCTGGCTGAAGTTTTTGGTTTTAGCCAGTTCCGTCCACCGCAGGATGAGGTGGTCGGCACCTTGCTGTCTGGCCAGGATGCACTGGTAGTAATGCCAACCGGTGGGGGGAAATCCCTGTGTTACCAGTTGCCATCTTTGGTGCGCAGCGGTACCGGAGTTGTAGTTTCACCGCTGATTGCGTTGATGCAGGATCAGGTGAGTGCCTTGTCTCAGTTGGGGATTCGGGCGGGTTGCCTGAATTCGTCGATTGCCTTTGAACAGCTGCAGCAGACGGAGCAACAGTTGCTGACTGGACAGCTCGATCTGCTCTATGTTGCCCCTGAGCGCTTATTGCAGCCGCGTACCTTGTCTTTGCTGCAACGTACTGAAGTTGCGCTGTTTGCTATCGATGAAGCCCATTGTGTGTCGCAGTGGGGGCATGACTTTCGTCCTGAATATATGCAGTTGGGACAGTTGGCAAACTTGTTTCCGGGGGTGCCACGGGTTGCCTTAACGGCTACAGCCGATGCGCGTACGCGTGATGAAATTGTTAAACGTCTGGAATTGACCAATGCCCGGCTGTTTGTTCAGGGCTTTGACCGCCCCAATATCCGCTACCGCATCGGTCAGAAAGAGAAAGCCCGTGAACAATTGCTGCGTTTTATCCGCACCGAGCATGAGCAGGATGTCGGTGTCGTTTACTGTCTATCGCGTAAACGCGTGGAAGAAACCGCTGCATTTTTGTGTGATAAGGCTTTAACGCCTTGCCTTACCACGCGGGATTATCGGCAGATCTGCGCCAACACCATCAACACCGTTTTCTGACTGAAGAATCGATCATAATGGTGGCCACCATTGCCTTTGGTATGGGCATCGATAAACCCAATGTGCGTTTTGTGGCACACCTGGATCTGCCCCGTTCAATTGAAGCTTATTACCAGGAAACCGGGCGTGCAGGGCGTGATGGCTTACCGGCCGATGCTGGATGGTGTATGGCTTGCAGGATGTATTGTTTTTGCGACAAATGCTGGAAAGCTCACAGGCTGAAGATCGTTATAAACAGGTGGAGCGGCAAAAGCTGGAGGCGATGCTGGGGTTGTGTGAGATCACTACCTGCCGTCGTCAGGTGTTGTTGAGCTACTTTGGTGAGCCGGATCATCCGCCTTGTGGGAACTGTGATACCTGTCTTGAACCTGTGCCTGTCTGGGATGCTACTGATGCGGCACGCAAGGCGCTGTCAGCAGTTTATCGCAGTGGTCAGCGCTTTGGTGTGAATCATGTGGTGGATATATTACTGGGGCAGGAGACAGATAAAGTTCTCCAGAACCAGCATCAGCGTATCAGCACCTGGGGTATTGGCAAGGAGCTGGATCGTAATCAGTGGCGCTCGGTGTTTCGCCAGTTGGTTGCACGAGGCTTGTTGAATGTGGATGCCGAAGGGCATGGCGTGCTGTTGCTGAATGATCGCTGTCGTGGCTTGCTACGAGGTGAAGAAACCATTGAGCTGCGCAAAGATCCTCGTATACCTTCTGGTAAAGGCAAGAAAGATTATCGCAGCGCCGCGCGGCGTGATCGGGCCAATCCGGCCATGCGTCGCCTGGAGCCTGCTGAAGAAAATCTCTGGGAAGATTTACGTGCCCTGCGTAAACGTTTGGCTCAGGAGCAGGACGTGCCGCCTTATGTGATTTTTCATGATGCCACGCTGATGGAGATGGTGATCTATCGTCCTCAGACTGAACAGCAGATGCGCAGTCTGAGCGGTATAGGTGAGCGTAAATTTGATCTGTATGGTGAGGCGTTTCTGGCATTGATTGAAGAGCATCAAACGGCTCCAAATGCCTGGGTCAGACCCGTATGATAACGCTGGTGGGGAATGGAGGTTAGTTTACTGGCACTGTTTGTCAGTGCCTTTATCTCGGCAACCTTGCTACCTGGCGGTTCTGAAGCCCTGCTGGCCTGGATGGTGCATCAGGGAGACTATCCACTCACACCCTTGATCCTGAGCGCAACGGCCGGAAATCTGTTGGGCAGCCTGGTGACCTTTGGCATGGGAGCACTGCTGCGAACCCGCTATCCGCTAAAAACACTGGAGAAACCACAGCATCAGCATGCGCGGCGCTGGATTGAACGTTATGGAGCATTGGCACTGGTGATGGCCTGGTTACCGATTATTGGTGATCCCTTGTGTTTTGTGGCCGGTTGGCTGGGTGTGCGCTTCAGTTTGAGTGTATTGACTATCGCACTGGGTAAGCTGTTGCGTTATCTTGTTGTTGCAGGCATTTTTATGTGAGAGTTTTCTAAATGAGGTAGATGAATATCCATGACCCGCCGCGCACTCTTCAGTCTTTTGCGTACCTTGCTGCTGACACTGTTAGTGATGGTACTGCTGCTGAATGTGTGGTTTTCGCAAACGCGTCAGGAAAACTGGCAAACTCCTGCCACTGTATGGATTTATCCTCTCAATGCGGATGATGATCCTGCCACGCAAGCCTGGATAGACACCCTGTCTGATGCCAGTTTTGATGATATGGAAGCGTTTTTTGATCGTGAATCGCGCCGTTATCGTCTGGGGCTGGAGCAACCTATACAGGTGAATCTGGCGGCGCAGCTGGATGTTCTGCCTCCCGATATTCCGCTCGAACCCAGTATTGTTGATGCGGTGATCTGGGCGTTGAAAATGCGCTTTTGGGTGTGGCGCATGATGATTCGGTTCGTGAACCTCATGCCATTCGGGTCTTCATTCGTTTCTATGCCCAGGATAATCCCGGCCCCATGCAGCATTCGCTGGGTTTGCAGAAAGGACTGATTGGCTTGGTTAATGGCTATGCCGGAGAGGCCCATGCCGGGCGTAATAATCTGGTGGCGGCGCATGAACTGCTGCACACGCTGGGCGCGACCGACAAATATGATATGGATACTCTGGAGCCCCTCTGGCCGGATGGCTATGCCGATCCTACCCAGTATCCGCTGTATCCTCAAACACGTGCTGAAATCATGAGTGGCCGTCTGCAAGTCTCCCCCGGTTGGCTAATGTTGCCACCGAGCCTGGATCATGCCGTGATCGGCCCGGCAACCGCGATAGAAATTAACTGGTTGGCACCTCATAACAACCTGTAGGAGCCCGGTCCCCGGGCGAAGGGTGCGCTCACAGAGTGAGCTCCTACA
>NZ_JRLB01000017.1 GCF_000764495.1 Nitrincola sp. A-D6 | reverse complement strand
GCAACAAGGGTTGGGGCGGATATTGTTACAGCAGATACTGGATAATCTGTCTGAGCAGGGTGTGGCGCGTTTACTGCTTGAAGTGCGTGCGTCTAATGCAGCCGCCATTGCGCTATATCAATGCTGTGACCTGCAGCAGGATGCTATACGTAAAGACTATTATGAAACGACCGAGCCGGGTGTGCATGAAGATGCCTACCTGTTCAGCTGCACCTTAGCGCTCCAACCGTCCTGAGTTTAAGCGAGTCTGTTGATGAATATAACCGAAGGCGTGTTAAGTGCTTACTGGCTTTGGGGCTGTGGGATTATTTATGCCCTGTTGCTGATTTGGATTATCCGGCGTTTGCCTGGACCGTGATTTGGCGTGAGCGCGGCATTCAGCATCTATTATTTGGCTCGATGGTGGTGCTGGTATTGCTGTGGCAACTGCGTGCCGGCGTTTCTGACTATCTGACAATTTATTTTCTCGGACTGACTACGCTGACATTGATGTTTGGCTGGGATCTGGCGATTTTAGCGGGTTCCGTGGTGATGCTGGTGATGACGCTGTTAGGCGTTGAGACCTGGTCGATGTTGCCGGTTAACTTGATTTGTGGTGTGGTAATACCGGCTTTGGTTAGCTACGGCATCTTGCGTTGGGTTGAAGCGAAATTGCCGAAAAACTTTTTTGTGTATATGTTTCTGTGTGCTTTCGCTGGTGCGGCTGTGGCTGTTGGTGTCTCTGGTATGTCTATGGCACTGGTGCTGTGGCTGGATGGTATTTACCCCTGGTCGAAAATTTATCATGATTATGCCATGTACTTGCCGCTGATCATGATGCCTGAAGGCTTGATCAACGGCATTATCATGACCGGTATGATGGTGTTCCATCCCGATTGGATTCGTACCTTTGATGCCAAGGCCTATATTGATGATCAGTAGTTTTTTGCCGGTTTAACGCTTAACCGGATATTTGGCCAGTTTGCGTTGCAGTGTGCGTCGATGCATGTTGAGTGCTCGTGCCGTGGCGGAAATATTGCCCTGGTGTTGTTGTAACACCTTCTGTATGTGCTCCCACTCCAGACGATTGACTGACATGGGTTCGGCAGTAACTGTTTGTTCCGGGTCCGGCTGATCAGCTTGCAGTGCCGCCAGAATCTGATCCGTGTCGGCGGGTTTAGGCAGATAGTGGTCAGCCCCCAGTTTGATCGCATCCACCGCTGTGGCAATGCTGGCATAACCTGTCAGAACCAGCAGGCGTATATCCGGGTTAGTTTCGCGCAGACGGCCGATCAGGGTGAGTCCGGACGCGCCCTGCATTTTCAGATCCAGTGTGGCGAAGTTAAAGTGTTGCTGTTGCAGTAATAGTAGCGCTGCTTCGGCTGAATGGGCTGTGCTGACGTTAAAACCGCGACGACTCAGTGAGCGCGACAAGACATGGGTAAAGGTTGTATCGTCATCTACGATCAGAAAGCTTGGATTAGTCATCAATGTCCTGCCTGTCAGAAGAGCATGTTTTTAGCGTGACTTCCGTCAGGGTGCCGCCACCCGGATGATTGTACAGATACACTTCGCCATCCTGAGTCGCCAGCGAGGTGGTTGTCAGAAACAGGCCTATGCCCAGACCGCCTTTGGTGGTGAAGAACGGCTTGCCCATGCTGGCCAGTTGTTGTGGGCTTAAACCTGGTCCACGATCACGGATGCGTAGCGTTACCTTACCTGCTTTCAGGTAGTGAACACTGATAGTAATCGCATCAGGGCAGGCATCAGCGGCATTGTTAAGCAGGTTCAGTAGCGCTTGCTGTAGGATAACACTGGTATTAATGGTAGGCACAGGTTCCTGAACAGGCTGTAGTGTATAGCTGACCTGGGGGCGCATGATTGCCCAGGACTCCAGTACCTGTGCCAGAAACAGATCAAATCTGATTGGAGTCGGTTTGCCGGAGGCGACTTCTTCAGTCATGTTTTTGAGCTTATCGGTACAGCATTCTACCTGTTGCAACATCAGTGACAGATCGTCATCCAGTTCAGGGTGGTCTTTTTGCATATCCTTCAGAATAACGCGTAGCGTTGACAGGGGCGTACGCAGTTCGTGCGCCGTGCCAGCGGCGAGTGTGGCCAGTGCCAGCAGTTGTTGATCCAGAATGCGCTGTTCGCGTACCTCGCTCAGATCCCTGTCACGCTCGAACAGGGTTTGGCGCATCTGTACTACATAAATGCTGATAATGCCTACGGTCAGAATAAAGCTGATCCACAGACCAGTGATGTGCTGATTGAACAGATGCACCAGTGTGTGCTGGTGTGCGGCACTAAAATCCAGCAGTGGTAGATGATTGAATAACAACGACGTATACAAACCAGCTACAAGTAGTGCCATAAGCAGTGTCAAATGGCGTGGCAGGGTAGTCGCGCTGATGATCAGTGGAATGAGCATCACGAACACAAAGGGATTGGTTGCCCCGCCAAACTGGTAGAGTAGCGCGGCATAAATCACTACATCGGCACAGAGTTGGGCGAACAGTTCGGCATCAAACACCGGCCAGGCTGAGTGCAGCCTAACGTAGGTGGTCACGTTCAGGGCGATTAATGCTACCAGACTGGTGCCGGTCATAAGTAAGTCCGGCTGTAACCGCAGTAGTTTGACACCGGCATACAAAGCTAAACAGATGACAAACAGTATCAGCGTGCGAATATAGGTCAGGTGCAATAGATGTTGCTGATGTCGGTTCAAACAGACCTCCGTCGATAATCAGCTGATTATAACGGTTTTGCAGGAACCTGTGGCGTGTCACAATGTCGCACTTAGGGGTTTAGGTAGTTATTTGCAGGAGTCAGAATGAAAAAATATGTAGGCTGTGCGGGATTGGTGTTGGCGCTTATGTCTGGCTGGGTTAGCAGTGATACCATGAAGCCAGAAGACAGTGTGGAGTATCGTCAATCAGCCTTCCGGCTGATGAGTTATCAATTGAATGTGCTTAACCCGCTGCATCGCAGTAAGGCTTACTCAGATGAGCAGTTTGTCTACCGGTCGGAAATGCTTAACCACTTGGCAACGTTGGCACTGGAGGGGTTCACCGAAGAAAGTAAAGTCGTCGCGAGTCGTTCGGCCCCCGCTGTCTGGGAGAATCAAGCTGATTTTACCGAACGCATGCAGGCATTTATTGCCACGACCGCTGAATTGGCTGAATCAGCAAAAGCCGGTCAAGACAAGCAAACCCGAGATCTGTTTCGGCAGACGCTGCAAAGCTGCCGAGCCTGTCATGATCGTTATCGGTTAGAATGATCGTTGATTGTTTATAAACTCAATATCAGCGAAAATAGCCAGCATAGCTTTTCAATTTTGCGGATTTTCCGCTTAAAGCCTCCTGCCAGGAGCGCTTGTGCAAGTGTGTAGATGTCCGCGTACAAACTAGAAGATGTTAACTAATGCCCAACAGCTCAATCTCACAAGCAGTCTCACAGCGCCGTACTTTCGCTATCATCTCGCACCCGGATGCGGGTAAAACCACCATTACCGAAAAACTGCTGTTGATCGGTCAGTTGATTCAGGTGGCAGGCACAGTCAAAGGGCGGGGTAGTGACCGGCATGCGACATCCGACTGGATGACCATGGAGCAGGAGCGTGGTATTTCAATCACCTCCTCAGTGATGCAGTTCCCCTTTAATGGTCGCACGGTGAATCTTCTGGATACGCCGGGGCACGAAGACTTCTCGGAAGATACTTACCGTACGCTGACCGCGGTGGATTCGGCGCTGATGGTTGTGGATGGCGCCAAGGGGGTTGAGGAGCGTACCATTAAACTGATGGATGTGTGCCGTTTGCGGGATACACCGATCTTCTCGTTTGTGAACAAGATGGACCGTGATATACGCGATCCGATTGAGCTATTGGATGAGATAGAATCCGTACTGAAAATTGAAGCGGCGCCAATTAACTGGCCCATAGGCTCGGGTAAGTGGTTTAAAGGAGTCTATAACCTCTATACCGATACGCTGCATGTTTATACCCCGGGAATGGGGCATACGCTTGCGGATGAAAAGCTGATTCAGGGGTTGGATAACGATGCAGCTCGCGCCTTGCTGGATGATGACTATGAGGCCTATGTTGAAGAAATTGAGCTGGTAAAAGGTGCCACCCATGTTTGGGACCAGCAGGCTTATCTGGACGGTCGGTTAACACCGGTGTTTTTCGGCACGGCCTTGGGTAATTTTGGTGTGCGCGAGATGCTCACGGATTTTGTCGAGTGGGCCCCGGCTCCGCCACCCCGCCCAACGGAAACGCGTGATGTTTCCGCTGATGAAGATGCCTTCAGTGGCTTTATTTTCAAGATACAGGCGAATATGGACCCGCGTCACCGTGACCGTATTGCCTTTATGCGGATCTGCTCAGGTAGTTATACCCGTGGCATGAAAATGCGCCATGTGCGTACCGGTAAAGAGGTACGTATTGCTGATGCAGTGACCTTTATTGCCGGTGATCGTGAAAATGTCGAAGAGGCTTGGTCAGGCGATATTATCGGCTTGCACAACCACGGCACGATTCAGATAGGCGATACTTTTACCGAAGGTGAGTCCATTAAATTTACCGGTATACCGCACTTTGCCCCGGAGATGTTTCGCCGTGTCAGGCCTACCGATCCATTAAGAATGAAACAGCTGCAAAAAGGCTTGCAGCAGCTCTCCGAAGAGGGGGCTGTACAGTTGTTTATGCCGTTGAAAAACAACGATCTGATTTTGGGGCTGTGGGGCAGTTGCAGTTTGAGGTGGTGGTTTACCGCCTTAAAGATGAGTACAAGGTGGAGTGCCTTTATGAGCCCATTAGCGTGCAGACAGCACGCTGGGTCGAGTGCGATGATAACAAAATGCTGGATGAGTTCCGGCGTAAAGGACATGACAATCTGGCGTTGGATGGCTCAGGATTGTTGACCTATCTGGCACCGACACGGGTGAACCTGTCACTGACTGAAGAGCGCTGGCCGGATGTGCGCTTCCGGGCAACCCGGGAGCACTGATGTCCCTGTTTGATTCGCATTGCCACCTGGACTTTGCGGTCTTTGATGCGCAGCGCGAAGCGCTGATGCAGCAGGCTTTGGCGGAGGGAATAGACCGGATACTGGTGCCGGGTGTAACGGCAGATGATTTTGAGCGGGTACTGTCCCTGCGCCAGCATTGGCCTGAACAACTGGTTGTTGCGTTGGGATTGCATCCCTGCTTTATCGAACAGCACAGCAAACACTGTGTGGAACGTTTGGCTGAGGCTTTGCAGCGTGAAGCGGATATTGTTGCTGTGGGTGAAATCGGTCTGGATTTTCGTGCGGATATGGCGCCAGCAGAAGTGCAGGTGATGTTATTGCAGCAACAGCTGGATCTGGCGCGACAGCATGATTTACCCGTTATTCTGCATGTGGTCAAAGCACATGAACGCATGCTGAGCCTGCTGAAACGCTACCGGCTCGCAGCGGGTGGTGTGGTGCATGCTTATTCTGGCAGTATCGAGCAGGCGCGTGAATATGCCAAACTCGGATTCCGTTTAGGGATCGGTGGTACGATTTCCTATCCAAAGGCGCGGCGGCAGCGGCAACTGGCGGCTGAGCTGCCATTAGAGTGGATGCTGTTGGAAACCGATGCCCCGGATATGCCCTTGTACGGATTTATAGATCAACCTAACTCGCCACTACAAGTGCTCAGGGTCGCGCAGCAATTAGCCTCACTTCGAGACATGTCTGTTGATCAGGTTGCTGAACAAACCCTGGCTAATGCCATGACATTGTTTCGTTTGCATCAACGGTAATTAACGGTATTAATTCTCGTAATACGCACGGTGCACCTGATTGAGTGCATTCCAGGCGCTGTCGGTATAGTCATTCACCGGTAGTTGATAAAAACGTCCCCCTTCCAGCTGCTTCACACTATAACTATCAGCGGGTGGATTGATCAGCATTCGGGCAAAGTTGACCGGATAGTTAGGGCCTTTAACGCGCTGACCGTATTTGGCTTCCATCGGCCGCAGTTTTTCTCTGGCTGACACTATGTGTGCCAATGCATAGCAATCCCGGCTTTCTCCGCGACATAAACGCAGGTCTTGTGAGTCCAGTTTGTAGTACTGATTGGCTGTTGGGTCGCGCTGAAGCAAATTTTCTGTCTTGATACAGCCACTAAGCAGGCTGCCTAGTATGAGCGTTATAGCGATCTTATAGAGCATTCCGGTTGCCTCCTGTTAATTGTGAGGGTATCAGTTAGTAAAATCTTTGTACGGATTTTCGACATTGATCGATACCGGGTTCGGGTAACCGGGCAGTTTAATTTCCTGATCGCTAATGCTCAGATCTTCACCGGTGAGTACCTGGTGGTCATAGAGGTATAGAGGCCGACTGATACCGCGTGTGGCTGACAGGTCATAAGCCTGGGCAGTTTCTTTAACTTTCTCCCTGCGTAACTGCCAGTGTTGCATCTGGGCGCTGCTATAGCGCTTGCTTAGTAGCGTTTCCGTGATCTGTGGAGAGAGTATGACCGCACTGGCATTGTTGCCACCAAAGCCTTTAGCATTAATCAGCACACTGTCCATCTGCCCGGCTCGCCGGCCTGATGACTGAGCGGAAAATTCAGGTTTGACTGATGTACATCTCCGGCGATTTCTGCTGTGGTGGTAAGGCCAGGAATGATGCCATGCTGCCAGACCCCCAGGGATGCCATGATCTGATCGCCGCCAGCACAGCCTTGCGAGTGCCCAACATAGGCCTTGACCGCTGAGACTGCCAAGGCATCA
>NZ_JRLB01000016.1 GCF_000764495.1 Nitrincola sp. A-D6 | reverse complement strand
ATTGCTGGCTGATTACAACATGCGGGCCAGCATGGGAGACGTGGGTGCCTGTTGGGATAATGCCGTTGTAGAACGCTTCTTTGGAAGCCTGAAGCATGACTGGCTGCTAAAAATACCACAGCCCACACGAGCGCATATGAGGAATGATGTAGCGGCGTACATGCATTATTACAACCTGGAAAGATTACATACGGCCAACGGTGATCGGTCACCGGTGGACTATGAAAACGAGCTGAGAAAAGTGTCCGGTTTTAGTTGACCAGTACAACCATCCACCGATACCTTCAAGACTTTTTTCTTCACTCATTTTTCTTCCTGATATCATTGTATAACGATCAAGCACAGCGGCGACCTCCGGCCGCGAACTGCTGCGTCGTGTTAAGCCCTGTACTTGATAGAACCATTGACTTTGAACGCATGCATACATCGCCTTCCACTGGTTTCGGCTCCCTGGCAGGTAATGCTTTTTTCTATTTCTTCTTCCTTGCCGTTTACCGCACCACGTAAAATATTACCCATTGAAAAACCACCACCGTCACACGATGGATTGGTGCAATCAATGTATTCACCTCCCGGGTAGTCTACCGTGAGATAATGTGCTGCCTGCTCTTTCATCCAGATTAGGCTTTCTAACTCTGTAACATTAATGGACATTTCCTGAATTTCAGGAAATGCGTCCTTAAAATCGCCTTTTGAGCCGAAAACGTAGTTTGTTTCGTTAAAAATATCTGAAGCCTTCTTCGGCATACACCTTCTCCTTTACGCTTAACGCCCGCCATAAACGGCGCGAGGAACGAGCGTCCGACGACCGAAGGGAGCTAATTTAATTGCTTTGTTAGGCATCTTTATCCTGGCACACACCGTAAGTTCGAAGCGCGGACTGAATTTGCGACTCTTCAGTTGTCTCTGAAGGGTAAAGCCGGTAGCTAGGAGCAACTATCGGCTCCACAGCGATAGCTCTTACAACGAACACGCTGTGTATCGGATAACGATCACTAGCCATCACAAGAAGTGGTTCAACCCAGCGAGAGTACTCTGGTACTGACGGCTTAAACTCGGTTGCCGTGCCAATAATCTTGAAGCCCTTTTGGACAAAAACATCAACGAAACTCAGACATATCTTCTGATTTACCCTAATGTTCTTCGCTGACTGTGGTGAGGCAATGTTTGCAACCACTATATTCTGACTATCAACAACAGCAAAGACTTCCTTTGGCGACACATTCGGCTGTCCGTTTTCATCACATGTAGCTAACCAACAGAGCACGCTTCGCTCTACAGATTCACGAACTTCAGTAGTTATTAGGTCTGACAGTGTATTCTCCTCGAGCGCCTAACGCCGCAAGCAGGGATGTATTTTTGCGTTTTGAGCGCAGCGAAGCAAAAATGCGCGCTGCTTTGCTTGGTTATGAGTTATCTGACGGCTCAACATCTTCACCGAACATGATTCTATGCCCCTCTGGTGTTGCTACGCCAAACTCACGTATGCCCCAAGTCTTATCGGATATTGCCTGGAATATTTCGACACCGCGCTGTTGATAATCACGATAAATTTCGTCTATGCCCTCGCAGTTTACATAAGCAAAGTACGAATGTTCATGCGTATCACGGGCTGGAAGCTCGTCTGGACAATGCCCCAACATGACGTGAAAACTACCAAGGCTCAGGAACGACCAGCCGTCCACACGGAACCGAACAGAAAACCCTAGCTTATCGAGAAAGTAGCTTTCAGTCTCCTCAAGATCCCTGACCGCCAAAACATGCTGGGTGGCTTTTACTTCAAACACAGATGATTCCCTATTTCACGCGTGGATACTCATAACGTTTAGGTTAAGGGGCGGGCTTTAGCCCATCCCAGTGATCGGAGCGCACGGTTTGAACCTATTGTTATGCACCTTTAGCTTGGATGCCAATGAATAGCTTTAAGCTTGGCCATGCCATGAACATCCCAAATGCTATGAGACCAGCCCCTAACCATGGGCAAAAATTGTTTTCTGTAGCCCAAAGAGCAGCCTTGTGTATAAGATTATTTGAATGACTATCGCTCAAAAGAAACTGGCAACTTTGCGCTTCGATAACATGATACCCAAGTGCTAGCATGCCTACGCCAGCTGACAAGTACAATGCTGCATGACCAAGAACAAGATACTTAATCTTGTTGGGATTTCTTGAATAACCCCCAAGCCAAAATAGAATGAGAGATAATGAGAGCGAGTTAATAGCTAGTAGAGAAATTATAAGCGTAACACCGCTAAGACTCACGGATAATACCGCAGCATTTAAGATTAGCATGGCAAGGGCAATGAAAATGGCAAAGAAATATCGAGTCATATTTTGTGTACATAACGAGCCTGTCAGATTAGACATTTTGGATCTAAAATCCCTAGCATCGACAGCGCTTGCTCCATTCTGTTAATTGTTGCCTGCTCATATCAGTAAACTGTTTTACTCATTCAAACAAACGATATGCATTATCTAAGGCAGTCATAGCCACCATTTAGAAGCTTTTGGCTCTGTTAATGCCTTTGTTGCCCCTGTGTCGCTATCTTCTCAAGGTTATGCACCATACAGTACATCAACCACTGTGCGTTCACCTTGGATTTGCCCCTCAGTGTAAACCGATTCAAGCCTTTGTTACTTTCCAGGTTCCCGAACACCGGTTCTACTGCTCCCAAGCGTTGGCTGTAGATATGACGTCCCATTGGGCTGTCGATCTTCTGCTTCATTTTCTCGATAAAGCTGGACAGGGGTTTGCGCTCACCCAGGGCAAAGCTCACTTGCCGTCCATCTTGTTGATTGGCTCGGCGTAGGCACTGATGCTTTAGCGGC
>NZ_JRLB01000015.1 GCF_000764495.1 Nitrincola sp. A-D6 | reverse complement strand
TCCGCGGGCGAATACCCCCCCAATCGCCCGGAGACCGGGCTCCTACAGGGGGGGTAATTTATTTATCGGCGAAAATTATATTTATATAGAAAAACCATAAGTATTAAGGTGTTATTTGCTATTTGGAACGTTTGTTTTATTTATCACGGAATTTTCAAGCCCTCTCGTTGAATTGTATATATGAAACAATAGTTTAACTGCAAATTTTTCATGTCGATGTACTTTGGTACAGGCTTATATTGTTTAAAAAATGAGCATATAATCGATTTCGACACTGAGTGTCACTCAGGGGTGCGGGGTGTAGTAGTCCTAGCTCTGGCCGCTGTTTATTCATGCATTCACGAAAATGGAAATTACGTTGAGGACTCAACATATGCAAAAACTTTTACTTGGTCTGATTTTGATGATGGCATCTTTTGCGGTATCGGCTGCCCCCATCACTATTGGGAATCCGACGGTCTCTCCTGGGTCTTTCTATTGGGGAACGCCCGGTTTTACCAACACGGCACTGACCGACACACTGCGTACTGATACTATTCAGTCTGGTTATGCTATTTTGGGAGGACCGTTAAGCACTTCCTGGCAGTTAAGTTCGGATGTTGATGCCAGCTTCTCGCTGGGAGTCAATGCTACCGGTACATCAGGAATGTCTTCCTGGACAGTTTCTATACTGAACAGTGGCGGTGATCTACTGACCTCTGGTTCATTGGGATCTGTATTTGCGGGCCTGATGATTTCGGCAGGGGATACCCTGACAGCGGTAATCGCAGGTGCTATGAGCTTTAATCCCTTTGCCAGCAAGTCTTTCACAACTTCCTTGGCACTAAGCAATATCCAGATCGCCGAAACCCCATTACCCGCCGCGGTATGGTTGTTTGGCTCTGTATTAATGGGTGGATTGGCATTGCGCCGCCGTAAAGCCCGTCAGATGCCTGCAGCTATCTGATATTAAAGTATTACCCATTATAAAAGAGGCTCTCTGAGCCTCTTTTTTTTGCATTGCAAAAATATTAACTTATTGATTTTTAAGATTAAATTGTTGTATTTTGCTGTGGTAGCGGCTTGAATCTGGTTTATGTTTTTCTATACTCCACGGTGACACGTAGGTGTCTATAAAGGTGTTGGGTGTAGTAGTCCTAGCCCGCGCCTTTAGAGTTAATGAGTTTATATAAAGATAAGAAGTTGAGGTTTAAGCTATGAAAAAACTACTACTAGGTGCCATGCTAATGCTGGCGTCGTTTGCCGTTTCGGCGGCATCAATCAATCTGACATCAACATCAGTGACTAACTCGACGGGGTATCATGATCATGGATCTATATCTGTTGATAATGGAACGCTGACCAGTTTTTCCACTATTGTATCTAATGATGCAACGGGCCCTTTCAGTGCGGAGTGGGACGTTGTAGCGGATACGTCGTATAGTATTTTCGGTGATATTGACGTATCTGTAACGGCTAGTGATGATTGGACTTTGTCAGTCTTGTCGCCAGGTTTAGTTGTGCTGGATACTTTTACCAGTAACCAGATAGTTGGTTCCAGTGCCCATGGTCCTATTTCCGTCAACCTGATAGGAGGCCTTGTCTACACATTTATGATGGAAGGAACGTTTACTGGCGTTCCAACGACAACAATTCAGTTTGTTTCTGCTGGTCTCACAGAAACCCCTCTGCCTGCCGCAGTCTGGTTATTTGGTTCTGTCCTGCTGGGTGGATTGGCCATGCGCCGCCGTAATAAATCCCGTCAAGTGCCTGTAGCGGCCTGATATCATAATATTACGTGTTGTAAAAAGGGGCTCAATGAGTCCCTTTTTTACGTTGTATCAGCATGCACTAAAGTAAGCCTGGAGTTATGACTTGATTTTACTGGTTTTATATAGAGTAGTGCTTAGTTATAGCGCTGATTAGTGTGAGAGTGGTCCAATTTGTTGCATTGCAGCACTGTACCTCGGTACAGGGTTGTTACGTCTTGCGTTCCCTTATAATCATGAGTGACAAGGATCTGTCTATAGAGGCCAATGGGTGTAGTAGTCCTAGCCCAACCTCTTGAATTCATGAGTTCAATATATGCAAAAAAGTTGAGGATTCAACTATGAAAAAATTTTTATTAGGTGTTATGTTGATGTTGGCATCATTTGCAGCTTCGGCGGCAAGTGTATCCATCACCAATCCAACTGTAACGACGGGAAGTGGGGGAGTTGTAACCTTCGCTGTTCCTGGTACGCAATATACCTTTGGTAGTAACTTTGTTGCCGGTGAAGCGGTTTCTGTGTCTATGGACACCGAGCTTACCGGTGCAGCACTGGCTCAGGTTGATTTCTCTGTGTCATCTACGCTGGTTAACTGGACCTTTTCTATCTTCGATGGTCTTTCAACAACAGTACTGACTAGTGGTAATAATGCCAATACATTGGTTTCCTCGTTGTTCACCATGATGAGCGGCACTGTGTATAACATTATCATTACTGGTACAGCGGCAATTACCAGCTTCACGGTTGGTTTCTCATACCCGCCAGCCATATCTGAAGTGCCGCTACCTGCTGCAATCTGGTTGTTTGGTTCGGTTTTGCTGGGTGGATTAGCAATGCGTCGCCGGAAGGCTCCTCAGGGGCCTGTGGCTGCCTGAAACCGAAACATATCTCGTACAATTCAAAGAGGCTCACTGAGTCTCTTTTTTTGCATTGCACTATTTAACTAAACATCTGTTTAATTATGTGCTAATCTGCACTAAAATATACCTGACTATAATCCTGCACTCTATCTGGTTTATGCGGATTGACGCACAGTAATAGTGCTGATTTGAATGTTGCTGTTACATATTGTTGCATAGCAACATTGTACCATGGTACAGGGTTGTTTATGGGGTAAGCTTCTTTATAATCTCTAGTGACACGGATGTGTCTATAAAGGTGTCGGGTGTAGCAGTCCTAGCCCAAGCCTTTCGAATTCATGAGTTCATTTAAATGCAAGAGTTGAGGATTCAACAATGAAAAATTTTTACTGGGTGCTGTGCTGATGCTGGCATCATTTGCAGCTTCGGCGGCAAGTGTCTCTATCAATAACCCGACGGTACTGGCAGGTTCAGGCGATGTGCTTTCTATCAATCTACCAGCTACACAATATACCTTTGGTTCAGAGTTTGTTCCTGGAGAAGCCACTTCTGTCTCATGGGATACTGTATTGACAGGGGCGTCTATGGGGCTGGTTAACTTTAACGTATCTTCTACGTTGCTTGACTGGTCGCTGTCTATTTTTGACGGTTCCAGCACCACTGTACTGACCAGTAACAATGCAGATAACTCTGTTGTATCTTCACTGTTCACTATGTCCAGCGGTATTGTCTATAACCTTATCATGACTGGTACATCTGCAATCAACAGCTTCACTGTTGGTTTCGCTTACCCACCAGCTGTTTCAGAAGTACCACTGCCAGCCGCTGTATGGCTGTTTGGTTCAGTTCTGTTAGGTGGACTGGCGCTGCGTCGTCGTTCAAAGAAGGAAAACATGCAGGCTGTAGCAGCTAAGTGTTTTGCTGATTTAAAAAGGGGCTTGTCGGGCCCCTTTTTATTTGAAAAACTACCTGAATAACGAACATTATGCAGGCACAGTAAGAATAAACGTATAGAGGGAGTTAATGTATGCTAAAGCGCTTGATAACCGGATTGGTTTTGTTGCTGGCTCTACCGGCTGGCTGGGTTTCCGCTTCTGATTCAAATGAATATCGACTACAACCGGGCGATGAGCTGCTGATCTCTGTCTGGCGGGAAGAAGAGCTGAATCGTCAGTTGGTGGTACTGCCCGATGGACGTATCTCCTATCCGCTGGTGGGCCATGTCATGGCAGCCGGTCAGAGTGCTGAAGTACTGGAAAAATTACTTGCCGAGCATCTGGAAGAATATATTACCGAACCTCAGGTAAGTGTCAGCGTCACCGCCGTTAGCGGTAATGTGGCGTTTGTATTTGGTCAGGTTAATAATCCGGGCCCTATTCTTATGTCACGTGATCTGTCGGTGGTACAGGCGCTGGCACTGGCGGGTGGTTTTACCCCCTTTGCTTCAACCGGACGTATCCAGATTATCCGTGAGCAGGGCGCAGAGAAAACCCTGTTGCCGGTAGATTATTCAGCTATCGAACGTGGCGGTGATTTGAGCCACAATCATAGTCTGCGTGCCGGTGATGTGATTATCGTTCCCTGAACAAAGGCGTAGTTGATGATGAAATGGAATTTATACAGCCTGCTAATCTGTTTGCCACTCTCCTCAATGCTGATGGCGGCCGATACCGGCATCGAAGGTTCCATATCCCAGACGCTGGGTTATGATGACAACTTTCTATTCGAAGAAGATGCTCAAAGTACCCTGTCCTATGTGCTTACGCCTACACTAACGGGCTACTACCGTACTCAAACCTATACCAGTAGCCTGACCGGTTCTGTTGCAATCAAGCGCTATTCCGATTTCAGTCGCTACAACAGCCAGGACCCCAGGCTCAGCTGGCAGCAGGCCTGGATCAGGGAAAGAGCCTTGTTGAGCCTGAATATAGGTTACACCGAGACGGAGCAGCGTGAAGACGCAGAAGAAGATCTGGGTGATTTCTCAACACGCAACACGGTCAAAACCTACACTTTTGCCCCTGCCTATAATTACCAGTTGACGCAACGCGATAGTATTGGGCTAACTTTCGGTTACACCGAGCGTCAGTACAGCGAAGCCACATCCAGTGACAACCAAAGCTATAGCCTGGGCGGTAACTGGGCGCATGATCTAAGTGAGCGTACCATTCTGCGCGCCAATCTGTCTTACACCAATTATGAAGCGCAGGGCTTAGCAACTGAAACCAACTCGGATATTTGGCGGGCTTCATTGGGGGCGACCTATAACTGGTCTGAACGCACCTCTATAACCGCATTACTGGGGGCTAACTGGCAGGATCTTGAAGAACGCAATGTGCTGCTGAATCAGTCCACGCAAAGTACCAATAGCGGCAGCCTTGCCAGTGTGCAATGGACTCACAAGTCGCTGCAAAGCACTTATAATGCGTCTTACAGCCGCGATCTGTCACCCTCCAGTGATGGCGCAGTGCGCGAGCAGGATCGGCTCACACTGGGCTGGCGCTATGAACTGAGTGATTTGAGTAGCTTTAGTCTTAACGGAAGCTGGTTAAAATCAACGGATGACACACAAACGCGCGAATTTGCATCCATTTCCCCCTCCTATAATCGCCAGCTTAGCCAGAGTCTGACATGGGGCGCTCGCTATGACTTTAAGTACCAGACACGGACTAACGAACCCAGTGCCGAGTCCAATCAAATTCAAATGAACCTTGTTTACAAGTTTTAACTTACCTTTCAGTCAATAGGATGACCTCAGTGTTCGATGAAAATGAAAAAGGCCTGTCGGATTATTTGGATCTGCTCCGGCGTCGTAAATATTATTTCATCCTGACCTTTCCCATACTGGCATTGGTGGCAATTGCTATCGCCCTAACGCTGCCGCCAATCTACCGTTCGCAGGGTGTTATTCTGATCGAAAGCCAGGACATCCCCAGTGATCTGGTGCGCAGTACCGTCACCAGTTTTGCTGAAGAGCAGATCAAGGTGATAGAGCAACGCGTGCTTACGACCGCGTTGATTCAAGAAGCGGTGCAGAAACACAATCTCTATCCGGACCTGCGCCAAAAAGCCTCACCAACACAGATTGCACAGAAGTTTCGCAGCAATGTATCCGTGAACATGGTCAGCGCAAAGGTTATGGACCCGACCCGCGGGCGTGCTACCACCGCAAACATAGCCTTTACTGTCGCGTTTTATGATCCAGTCTCTGCCAAGGCTCAGGCTGTTGCCAATGATCTGGTCACTACCTTTTTGAGTGAAAACGTCAGAGTGCGTACCGACAGGGCCACCGAAACCACCACCTTTATTCGTGAAGAAGCCAACCGTATGCGTACCCGTGTACAGGTGCTGGAAGACCGTATCGCGCAATTTAAATCCGAGTTCAGTAACAGCCTGCCGGAAATGCTTAATTTTAACCTGTCGATGATTGAACGTGGCGAAGAGCGCTTGTTGGGTATTCAGAATCAGGAAGCCCAGATCAAAGACCAGCTGCACCTGTTGGGCATCGAACTGTCGGGCATGAACCGTTACCTGCAAGCCCCGGTTAGTGGTGCGGAAATGAGCGGCCCTCAACGCCTGGCCGCACTCCAAAATGAGCTGGCACAACTGTCCAACCGTTATTCCGATGCGCATCCGGATGTCATTCGTCTTAAGGGACAAATTGAAGCGCTGCGTGAAACGGTAGGCAGCAGCAGTCCGGCAGGGCAGATAGAAAATCCGCAATACCGCCAGATCAGCTTACAGATTGAATCCCTGCAGCGTGATCTGGTGCGTATGCAAACGCAACGTGAGCGGGTGCAGCAGGAAGTGGATGAATACCGTGAGCGTGTGGCACAAACACCTCAGGTGCAACGTGGCTATGAGGATCTGACCCGCGACTATGAAAGCGAGTTGCGTAAATACAATGAGCTACGTTCAAAAGAGCTGGAAGCAGAAATATCTCAGAATCTGGAAACGGAAAACCGTGGAGAAAGCTTCGTGCTGTTGGAGCCGCCGCTGGCACCTGCCGATCCGGTGAAGCCTAACCGTAAAAAAATTGCAGCCATGGGGATTATGCTTGCCGGTGGTTTCGGTGTAGGGCTTATGTTGTTGGTGGAAATGCTGGACGGAGGCATTCGTGGGTCACGTCGGCTATCAGGTATTCTCGGTGCCGACCCGCTAATCACCATACCGATGATTATGACCCATAAGGATGATCTGATACGGCGAGCACGGCACATTAGCTATGCTGTTATTGCGGTATTAATTGTGATTGCAGGCGTGGCCGCCGTGCACTTTTTTGTAATGAGCCTGGATATTCTCTGGCTCAAAGTCATGGGCCGCATCAACCTGATGTAAACCACGCAAATCTAATGAGAGAATCAGGATGTTTCGACTTCAGAAAGCATTAGAAAAAGCCAAAGAGAAGCGCGCAGAGCAGCGTGGCAATATATCGGCGCACGTGTCACCGCTGGAAATGATCAATTATTCGCAAACCCGCGTGGTGGAACTGCCGCGGGAAACCCTGGAAAAAAACCGCATTATTGCCGGTTTTGCAAATGACCCGCGTGCGCAGATTTTCAGAACACTGCGCACCAAAATCATTCACAAAATGCGCACCAATGGCTGGAATACCCTGGCAATCACCTCGCCTACCGAAGAAAGTGGTAAAAGTCTGGTCGCCTGTAATCTGGCGGTTGCGCTGTCTATGGAAGTGAACCAGACCGTATTGCTGGTGGACCTGAATCTGCGCAATCCCAGCATAGCCTCCAACTTCGGCCTGCAGCCGGAAAAAAATATGTATGATTACCTCAAAGGCAAAGCCGAACTTTCAGAGCTGATGGTCAATCCAGGCATCGAACGCCTGGTGGTTGTACCGGGTGGCGTAGCGGAGGGAAATACCTCAGAGCTTCTGTCGACCCCGCGCATGAAAGCCTTTATCCGCGAAACTAAAAAACGTTATAAATCCAGAATCGTGATTTATGATCTGCCCGCCGTTCTGCCTACAGATGACGCGTTAAACGTGCTCGGAGACCTGGACGCGGTGTTAATGATTGTCGGCGATGGAGAAAATACCCGTGACCAGATAGAACGCTCACGTGAGTTGATCTCCATTACCAATGTGATCGGAACGGTATTGAATAAATCGTCCGAAAAATTCGCCAGTAAAGGACAGGAATAGGTTCAGGCATGTATAGAGAGTTTTTCGGATTAAAAGAGAAGCCGTTCAGTCTGACACCAGACCCGGCCTATTTATACCTCAGCAAGAACCACACCCGTGCCCAAACCATGCTGGAGTATGGCTTGATGAGCCATGCAGGGTTTACTGTGATCACCGGTGATATCGGTGCCGGTAAAACAACCCTGGTGCATCATTTGATCGGCAAAATGGATGAGGATACCGTGGTTGGCGTGATCAGCAATACCCATGCGGCTTTTGGTGATCTGATGTCCTGGGTGCTGGATGCGTTTGAAATCAAAGGTGAGTTCAAGGATAACGCCCAACGTTTGCGAGCCTTCACCGATTATGTAATCGATCAATACAGCGATGGTAAGCATATCATCCTGATCATCGATGAAGCGCAAAATCTGACCACAGAAATATTGGAGGAATTGCGACTAATCTCCAATATCAATGTGGCCGGTGAAATCTATTTGCAGATGATGCTTATTGGCCAGCCTGAGTTGATTGAAAAGCTCAATCAACCGGAACTCACCCAGTTTGCACAGCGTATTGGTGTAGAGTTCAACCTGCGTCCAATGGATTTTGAAGACACCAAGGCCTATATCCAGCACCGGATTCAGTGTGCCGGTGGCGACATAGCCCTGTTTACCGAAAGTGCCATGGGAGTGATCTTTTGCTACGCCGAAGGCGTTCCAAGGCGTATCAACACCCTGTGCGATATGTCGCTGGTCTATGCCTTCGCTGATGAACAACCTGTGGTTGATGCCGATCTGGTGATGGACATGATCGAAGATCGCAGTACCACTGCTGTCATTCGTCAAAGCAGAAGCATTACTGATGAAGTAAATAGAGTGCGTCAGTGGTTGCAGCAAGAGCATCACCTGGATCTGCTTTAATGTATTTTCAGAACTTAAAATGAACGGAGTTCATATGAAATCAAGATCACATGTGTTGTTGGCACTATTATTGTTCCTTTTACTAGTGAGTCTTGATGCTGTTGCCTCTCGTTCATTTCCTGTTTTGGGCGTCCATCCTACCAGTTTGAGATACTGGGAAGATTCAATTTATGCCAATGCAATCAAACAGGGAACATGGCTTGAATACGAGGGCCGTGATTGGGGAGAGTTTATTAGTGAATATCAAAATCCTCAATTCGATGTGTTGGGAAACCCGCTTTATTTAAAACCAAATAAAAAACTAAAAATCATACCCGCTGGCTTTTCTGGTGATTTTAAGCCTGAAGGATTAATTACCTGGTATGGGAAGGAGAGGGAGACCTGCGCATAAATAGAGCTGAGCGGTTATTTGTTGATGAGCTGTCCAACGGCCAAGCTACAGGGATTCTTGAAAATGGAATAAGGGCCTACAGGCTCACTGGTAACGAACAATTTTGGATAGAGTTCAATGAAATAAATCCTGATAATCCTCCTAGAAATATTCGTGCGTTTTTACCTGATCCAGCAGATCGAATGAACAAATCATTAACTGATGCCGATTTCTGGCATCCAGATTTTCTTGATCGACTCCATGATATTGATGATTCCGTAATTAGGACAATGGGATTAACTGATACCAATGGCTCTCCTGAACAAGATTGGCAGGATAGGCGGTTGCCTGGTCATATATTTTCAGTGGGTGTTCTCAATACCCGTTCGCCAGTTCCTGGTAATTTGGTTAATGGAAAGGAAGTGCGAGGAGGTCGACGCACTGGAGTTGCATGGGAACACTTGGTAAATATGGCTAATACATCAGGCCATGATCTTTGGATCAATGTTCCCCATATGGCAACTGAAGACTACATACGTAATTTGGCTTTATTAATCAAATATGGTTCTGATGGTGAGTCTCCTTACACAACAAATGTTGACCAACCAGTTTGGTCGGGCCTTAACGCGGGACAACGAGTTTGGGTTGAATATTCAAATGAGGTTTGGAGCCGTGGCAACTCATTCCCTCAGGGAGATTATGCAGAAATAGAAGGTAATAAAATCGGTATAGATAAATCACAGTTTAACGCACGAAAATTTGTTGATGTCTGGAATATTTTTGATGAGACATTCGAAGATTCAGAGCGAGTTGTTAATGTTGCAGCATTACATACCGGGTCGCGTTGGTATGTGGAAAATTTCGCCAAAGAAATGGGTCGATACATTTACAGTCAGGGGTTAAATATCGAACCTGAGGTGCAAGCTGTAACAGTCTATTTTGGTAATGGAATTCAGGATTGGGCGGTTGAAAAAGCGCGAGCAACTGCTGAAACTGGCGATCATTGGTTTATGATGAATGATCAATATGAACGGTATAATGGCGATTTAGATTTCGTAACTTTTCCTGAAGTTCACTCTTATTGGCAGAGCGATCGGTTAAAAGAAAATTTAGATGAAATTATGGAAGAATGGATATTTCGTGTACTGTCTGGGGATGAGACAGAAGGTGCAGGACCAGATTTAACGGGAGTTATAGGAGGGTTCAGAGAAGATTTACAAGGTTTTCTGAATCAAGAATTTAATAGATCAATTCCTGTTGTCGCATATGAAGGCGGCCCATCAATATATACACATCGATATGATGATGCAGATAAACGAAATTCCGGTATAACCGAATTTATTATGCGAATGAATGAACATCCACGCATTAAGGAAGTTTATGCAATTCAATTAAATATCGCTGCAGCGAAAGGCTTGCATATGCATATGCCATTCACATTACAAAATCGTTGGGGCAAGTGGGGGCAGTGGGGGCATGTTAGACGTTTTAGCGATACAAGGGTGAATGCACCTAAATACGAGGCTGTATTAGCCTGGATGGAAAATGAACAAGAACAAGATCCTGTTACCCTACCGTATTCAGAAGCATTTCAAAGTTTTCAATTAAATAACGCAATGCAACATCAACAATATAGTGAAGAATACGTAGAAGATGACATGGATAATATTCGGTTAGTGTCAACTACAGACACAAAGGGTCTTGATATTTCTATAACATCAAATAGTATTGGTTATAGGGGTATTCCAACTGAGATAGGTGAAATATACAGTTTATTCAGTTTTGAACAGGGAAATAATAGGAAGTGGGTTGTTATGAAAATATCTGTTATTTAACAGATAGAAATTAAGGATATTTTTAGTGGATCTACCATATAGAGTTTTTTTAGTTCTGGTGTTTCTATATTTATGTATGCTGCCAGTACAGATTATTATACTATCAAAGTTTAGGAAATCTAATGACGTTTCAGTATTAGGTAGTGCAATTAATCCGTTAAAACTCTTTATATATTGGTTGGTACTTCATGTTTCAATATTTATTATACGTGATGTTTGGATTCTATATGCATTAGTAATTTTGATTGGTTTTTTTTCAAGACTAACGCCTGATCAGAGAATGTTTCTTTTTGCATATCTTCTATTTACCATTCCCATGTATTTTGCATTTATTCCAGGTTTTGCAGGAATAAATAACTTCCTTCGGGTTGATTTTACAATGGTGCTTGGGTTAGCCATTCTTGGCCCTGCATACTTAAAAATACGTCATCAGCCAGACTATATAAAGTTTGGTAAATTACTTGCTGATAAATGTATTTTTGTCATTATGTTTTTGATAGTTTTTAACTCATACAGGGAAACGCTTAGTCTCACAATTATTTTAAAAGAAATAATTGTTGTTTTTTCTGGCATATATATACCTTATGTTGTTATATCCAGGAGAGTTAGGGTTAATAATAATTTTGATATTTTTTTATTGATGGTGTTATTTATTGGTTTATATCAAGCATTGGTAACTGTTTTTGAATTCGCTACTTCATGGCGTCTTTATAATGCAACGGATAGATGGATAGGGGCGCATGGAGGCATGCTTCAAATTAGATATCGAGAAGGATATATTAGGGCAACTTCTATTTTTACTCAGGCAATTGTTTCTGGGTATTTTATGATGTTGTTTTTTTCAATATATATTTATCTTTATAAGAAAATTAATCTATCGGTAATAATGAATATTGGCATTATTCTGATGCTTCTGCTTGCTCTATACTCTAGCTCATCTAGAGCCCCCTGGGTTGGGACTGTTCTCTTTGTGTTTTTATTTATGGTTACTTTTTCTAATGCTAAAGCACGAAACTTTATCTATTTATCAGTTGCTGGTGTTGCTGCAGTGTTAGGTTTAATAATTGCAGGTCAAATCAATCGATTTATTGGACTTTTGCCTTGGTTTAATGATGAGCAGCAAGAGGTTATGTATCGGGTTCGCCTGATTGAACAAAGCTGGAAAGTTATAAAGGAAAATCCAATTTTGGGGGAGCCCCAGAATATATTCCTTAAGCGGCCAGAAATGCTTGAAATAGTCCAAGGGGAAGGTATTGTTGATTTGGTTAATTCATATTTAGCAATTCTTCTATATTACGGTTCTATAGGGTTGTTAGCACATCTGTTGATAATTTATATTCCGTTAAGAGTTTTTTATAAAAGCTATAAGTTTTATAGATTTGATCGAGTTAGACAAGATATGTCTTTGAAGTTTAATTTTTTAATGTCATTTATATTAACTCATGTTTTTGTAGTCAGTACTGTATCAAGTATAGGGCATCTAGGTGCGTTCGTATTCATCTTGTATGCACTTATAACGGGGATGTGTGTCTTGGCATTAGATGAGGTTAAATCTGTGAAGACTGCTCGGATTAATGACAATGTCAGCTAATAGAAAAAATCTTAGTCAGAATGTTAAGTCAGCAACTATATGGTTGGTGTTAGCTAGTTTTTCAAGTCAGTTTTTGCGTTTGCTTTCTAATTTGATACTCACGCGCCTACTGGTTCCAGAGTATTTTGGTGTAATGTCAATTGTAATACTTATATGGACAGGACTTAATTTATTGACTGATGCTGGTTTGCAACAAAGTGTTGTTAAATCATCAGCTGAAAATCTAAACAAAATTCTACCAACTATTTTTTCGATTCAGTTAGTTAGGGGTTTTGGAATATTTTTAGTTGTATTGCTTATGGCATATTTATCTACACAGATTTATTCCATGAGCTTTGTTGCAGGAACTATTTATAGTTTGCCTGAGCTCTCGATGGCTCTATTAATTATTTCTATTGCGCCTTTACTAGCGGGTTTTCAGTCACCTGGAATATATTTACTTCAGAGAAAATTTCAGCAAAAAAAATATTTTTTATAGAATTTTTATCTCAAGTTTTAGGGTTTTTTAGTGCTTTATTTCTATATTATATTTATGGGAATAGTATAGTTGTGCTTGCATTTTCTGCTACTGTGAGTATTTTTTCTAAAGTGGTATTGTCATATTTAATTAGTAATTATTATGTGGTTCCAGGATTTTGTCGTGAGAGTGCTTTACAAATATGGAGTTATGGGAAATGGATTGTTTTATCTTCTGTAATGGGTTTCTTGTTATTGGGAGCGGACAGGTTTTTACTTAGCTTTAATTTGGATGCTGAAACTCTAGGTATTTATGCTATAGCTGCTTTTATTCTAGTTTCACTGAAGGAAGTGGTAAGTAAGTTTTTTATAAGAGTTTATTTTTCGGCGCTTTCACATCTTCAAAATAATGATGGTGATTTGAATTTATACTATCAGAAGTCCAAATCCAAAATAGATGCTATTTTGATTGCGTTATCTCTTGTTATTTTTTTATCAGCAGAGTCATTTATTGGTCTGTTGTATGATGAAAGATATATTTATGCTGGATTTATTTTGTCGATACTATCATTTACTATTCTTGGGAAATCTTCTGAAGTTGTTCTACAGTTACTATTGGTGAAAGGGAATTCAAAATTTGTTGCTTTTTATAATGGTATATCGGTGCTAGTTTGTTATGCCATTCTATATACAGGTTTGTATTTTTATAGCTTTGAAATTTTTCTAATTATGTTTGTTATTTTTGAATTGATAAGATATATTTCTTCAATATTCATTGAGTATTTCTTTATTGGTAAATTTTGTATTGATTTAAAAAAACTTTGTTTCGGTGGTATTTTAGGTCTAGGGACTGGTTTTTGTGCTAATTTATTGTTTTTAAGTATGTCGGGTGTTATTTCATGATCAAAAAATTAATTATTAGTCTCTCATATAGGTTTTCAATTTTTACTAAGCTGTATATTAAATTTTATAAACCAAGTGGTAATGAGTACTCTTTGTATTTGCGGAAGCGTGGTGATTTTATTAATATTGGTGATTTTTGCTCTATTAGAGTGTTTACGAATATTACTGATCCATATCTTACGTACATTGGTAATAATGTCCAACTTGGAGCTTGTAGTATCATTGCACATGATGGCTCAATTCAAATGCTGTCTAAAGCTTATAATAAAAAACTTGATAGAGTTGCACCTGTTAAAATTCTCGACAATGTATTTGTGGGTCACCAGGCTATAGTTTTGCCTGGAGTTACAATCGGGCCAAATGCAGTTGTGGCTGCTGGTGCTGTCGTGACCAAAGATGTGCCAGAAAATAGCGTAGTTGCAGGGAATCCTGCGCGTGTTATTGGTGCGTTAAGTGATTTGGTCGAGCGTTTAGACCTAAAATCCAGATCTTATCCTTGGTATGACTTGATTTGTCAACGTGAAGGGGGCTTCGATCCCAAATTTGAAAGTGAATTAAATAAACTTCGCGTTAAATTTTTCTATGATGAGCATCGAAGGATGATTTTCTATGATATATAAGTCGAATGTTGCCATTGTATTAGTTAACTATAATGCAGGGCAGTTATTATCTGATAATTTGTCTAGGATTATAGAATGTTCTCGTGGTGTTAATGCCAAGCTTTTTATTGTTGATAATAAGTCGACTGATGATTCATATTCTATTCTTGATGGTTTGATTAATTCAAAAAATATTGTTGATGTTGATTTGATTAGATCAAATGTAAATGGTGGTTTTGCATACGGTAATAATTTAGGCATTGCAAAAGCACTTGAATCAGGATTTGAACCTGACTATTTTTACCTCTTGAATCCTGATGCTGTTCCAGAAAATGGTGCAATTGAGGAGGCGGTTAAAAATGCAAAACAAATGTCTGATTGCTGTATTGTAGGTTCTCAAATGTTAGACGAGGCGGGGAACAAGACAGCATCTGCTTTCCGTTTTCCTTCTATTATTTCAGAATTTAATCGTGGCGCAAATATCGGGCTTGTATCTCGTCTGTTTCCGGCAGCGTCATTGGTACTACCAACAAACGAATCAATAGTGCCATGTGACTGGGTTTGTGGTGCTGGTTTCTTAGTTCCATTAAAAGTCTATGAAACGTTGGGTGAAATGGATGAGCAGTACTTTCTTTATTATGAAGAAGTCGATTATATGAAGAGAGCACGAGAACAACAAATACCAGTCTTGGTAGCAACACAATCCAAGGTTGTACATATTGCTGGTGTCTCAACTGGTATAGTGAATAATAAAGTGGAAAAATCGTCTATTCCTGTGTACTGGTATCAATCCTGGCATCGTTTTTATTTTAAAAATTACTCTAAAGCCAAAGCTGTAATGTGTGGTATCGCATGGATAGCGGGTCGAACTTTCAATAACATACTTTCTTTTTTTATTAAAAAACGCAAGCCTAACGATGGACATTCCATCGCAAGATTTTGGCGCTATGCTATTCTGGGGAATAAGTGATGTCAGAAATGTCACCGCCAGTTTCTGATGGTAGAAACAACGAAAATCCACATGAACTAAGTTTTTATCACTTGGTTAAAGAAGATTATGCTGTTCATGGCAGGCATATCTTTAATCAAGGTTTTTTTGCGCTGTTTTGCCATAGATTTGGTAACTGGCGTATGTCATTTAAAAACAAGATAATCAGGGCCCCATTAACACTTATCTATCTTTTTTTACGACAGTGGTGTCAGGTTTTCTGTGGTATTCAGTTGGATTATATTGTTAAAGTGGGTCGCAGAGTCAAAATTGAACATTTTGGCGGGATTATCATTAATGCCAGGCAGATTGGTGATGATGTGGTAATTCGACAAAATACCACAGTTGGTATTAAAACAGTTAAAGATCCCAATGGCCGACCTATTATAGGTAACCGGGTCGATATAGGTGCCGGTGCCGTGATAGTGGGCAATATAATGATAGGTGATGATGTCATTATCGGAGCCAATAGTGTGGTCAGCTTTGATGTACCATCAGGCTCAATCGTTAAGTTACCTCGTGCTGAAATCTTTCCGCGTAAGGATCTGGATAATATGAAAGGAGCTAACCGTGCTGACTAATGCCGGCTGCGTAATCATTGGCCGTAATGAAGGTGAGCGACTTGTCCGCTGCCTTGAATCAGTATGCGAGGCGTTTGCTCAGGTAGTCTATGTTGACTCTGGCTCCACGGACCAGAGCGTGCAAAATGCAGAGGCCTCAGGGGCTCAGGTAGTTAATCTGGATATGACTAAGCCCTTTACCGCTGCACGTGCACGCAATGAAGGATTGACGCAGTTATACCAGATACAGCCAGATCTTGAATATGTGCAGTTTATTGATGGCGACTGTGAATTGGTTCCCAGTTGGCCAAATGCGGCTGCAGCCTATCTGGAAGCCAATTCGGGTGTTGCTGTGGTGTGTGGACGTAGGCGTGAGCGTTACCCAGATGCTTCAGTTTATAACCGCTTGTGTGATATTGAATGGAATACCCCTGTAGGTGAAGCAACAGCCTGTGGTGGTGATGCGCTGATGCGCATTAAAGCCCTGCATGAGGTGAATGCCTACAATGCTAATCTTATTGCTGGTGAAGAACCGGAAATGTGTCACCGTTTGCGTATGCAGGGTTGGAAAATATTCCGTCTGGATGAAGAAATGACATTGCATGATGCGGCGATCAGTCGACTCGGTCAGTGGTGGAAGCGTGGTGCACGAGGGGGCTATGCTTATTTTCGTGTGTTCTGGCTGCATCGTAACAGTTCAGTGCAAATCTGGAAAAAAAATGTGCTTCGTACACTGGTCTGGGCGGGTCTACTACCGCTGCTGATTTTGTTAGGTTTATTTACAACGCATGATTGGCTGTTGTTAGTGCTATTACTTTATCCAATGCTCTTTCTTAAAGTGTATTTACGTAATCCCCAACTGAATAAGCAACTTCGGCCAAAATTTGCTTTGTATATGCTGCTGATTAAGTTTGCTGAGTTTCAGGGTATGTCCAAAGCCATCTGGGAACTGATTACCCATAAGCAAGTTAAATTAATGGAATATAAGTGACGCGCTATGACGATTGCATATCTGGCACCCGAAATACCGGCACGCTCCGCTACGTTTGTGTATCAGGAAATACATGAGTTACAGAGGCGTGGCATCAGCGTGTGTAGTTTTTCCTTGCATCGCCCTCATGATCCGGCGCCGGATCAACAAGCCCTGCGTGATAAAACCCAGTATCTTTATGCCGATGGTTATTTTGCTGTAGGCCTGAAGGCAATTCGGAATATGCTTCGACCAGGTATTCGGGTAAGTCTGGGTTTGCGTGCCTTGGTTTCTGATATGCGTCAACTATCCGGTTTGCGCACGCGCGCAAAACTGTGTTTTCAGTTTCTGGCCGCTGTTAATCTTGCTGATGCGTTGATTAAAAATAAGATCAGTCATGTACATGTGCACTTTGCCCATGTGCCTACACAAGTGGCGATGTACGCGTCAGCAATGACGGGCGTGCCTTTCACTGTAACGTCACATGCCAATGATATTTTTGAACGTGGTTTGCTTTTAGCCTTAAAGGCTGAACGTTCAGCAAAGTTCTTTACGATTTCTGACTACAACCTGACGTTTCTTAAAGGTCAGGGAGTGCCCGAATCCCGACTGGGAATTGTCAGGTGTGGGGTTTCATTGAACTACAAGCGTAAAACACCCAATCTTCAGTCTGACAAAAAGTCTTTGGTTATTGGCTCGTTAGGGCGACTGGTTGAAAAAAAGGGCATGGACATACTTTTACAAACCCTTGCCGCGTTGGTATCTGAATACCCTGAGTTGGATATTACCTTACGTATTGCCGGAGATGGTCCGTTGAAATCAGTGCTTCAACAGCAAGCAAAAACGCTTGGAATAGCTGATCGGGTGCTCTTTGATGGTGCGCTGCAGCATTCGCAGGTAGGTGACTGGCTCGATCAGTTGGATATGTTTGTTTTGGCGTGCAAGATTGATACAAACGGGGATATGGACGGTATCCCTGTGGTTTTGATGGAAGCCATGTCTCAGTCGGTGCCTGTTGTTACCACTAACTTGTCTGGTATCCCTGAGTTGGTTATTCCTGGTGTTACAGGGTATCTGGCGGAACAGGGCGATGTTCAGTCGCTACAAGATGCAGTGGGTCGATTATTGGCAAATCGAGAAGAGCTTGATGAAATAACGGCACGCGCTTTGCAACATGTAGCTGATGAGTTTTCACTGGAAAGTAATGTCGACCGCCTGGTCGTTGAATTCAATCGATCTCAAACCCAAGGGGTGAAGTAATGACTGATGGACTCTTGGTAATATCTCCATGCCGCGATGAGTCGCAATACATGCGGCAGACATTGGATACGATGGTCTCACAAACCCGAAAGCCTGACCTGTGGCTGATTGTAGATGATGGTTCAACCGATGATACTCCAGAGATTCTGAAAGCCTATGCGGTGCAACATGACTGGATACAGATTATCACCCGTGAAAATCGTGGTAAAAGGGCGGTAGGTCCGGGTGTTATCGATGCTTTTTATGCTGGATATAATACGGTTGATGTCGACCAATATGCGTTTATTTGTAAGCTGGACCTTGATCTGCGTTTACCTGAGCGCTATTTCGAAATTCTACTGCAACGCATGCAAGATAACCCCAATATTGGTACTTGCAGTGGTAAGGCTTATGTTGAAACAGCTCACGGTCTGGAAAATGAGCGTCATGGTGATGAAACATCGTTGGGAATGACCAAGTTATACCGGCAGAGTTGCTTTAAAGAAATTGGTGGATTTGTTCGCGAAGTGATGTGGGATGGAATCGATTGTCATACCTGTCGTATGCATGGCTGGATAGCCTGTAGCTGGGACGAGCCTGAGCTGCGCTTTGTACACCTGCGCCGATGGGCAGTAGCCAGGTGGGTATTCATACAGGACGTATGCGCCATGGTTATGGACAGTATTTTATGGGTACCAGCTTGCTGTTTATGCTGGCCAGTGCTGTGTACCGCCTGAATGAGAAGCCTTATATCACTGGCAGTGCGGCCATTCTTTGGGGTTGGTTACGTGCAGCGCTGACTGCCAAACCTCGCTATCAAAACAAAGAATTTCGTCAATTTTTGCGAAAATACCAGATGCGGGCTTTACTGCATGGAAAACAGAAAGCGGTTGAAATGACGCATAAGGAAAAAGGAATTCATGTCTGAAACTACCGGATTTTTAAAGCAATACCGCTTTCGTCAACAATGGTTACTTTTAGGGCTGCCGTTTGATGCCGTGACTCTGGACCAGGCCTGTGACCGGGTATTTGCTGCTATTCGTGAGCGACAGCGCTGTTTTATCTCGACCCCGAACCTTAACTTTGTGATCAGTGCTCGTGGCGATGAGGTGTTTTCCCGATCCGTTATGCTTAGTGATTTGAGTCTGGCCGATGGTATGCCGCTTATTTGGGCATCACGTTGGTTAAGGCTGCCGATTCCAGAACGGGTAGCAGGGTCCTCATTATTTGATGAACTGGTTAGTCGCAGTAGTGAAAGTCAACCGTTGCGGGTGTTTTTCTTTGGTGGTGATCCTGGGGTTGCAGAAAAAGCATCTACTATATTGAATGATCGATCTGACCATGTTGTTTGCTGTGGTTTTCTTGATCCTGGTCGCGGCGACATTGCATCAATGAGCACGCCAGATATTATTGCTCAAATCAATGCAGCAGAAGCTGATTTTTTAGTTGTTTCTCTTGGCGCTAAAAAAGGGCAGGCGTGGATCATGCATAACCTTGATGCACTGGAGGTGCCTGTTGTCAGTCATCTGGGTGCCGTGGTCAATTTTGTCGCGGGCACGGTACGCCGCGCACCGCTTATGTGGCAGAAAGTGGGGCTTGAATGGCTGTGGCGTATTACGGAGGAGCCGCATCTGTGGAAGCGCTATTGGAACGATGGAATCCTAGCCATCAAGCTATTCGCACGCCTGTTACCCTTACGTTTTAAGCCTGGTCCCTCGGAAAATGGCAGCGTAACCACCGATTATCATACTGATACAGGTATGCATTTGGTATTGTCCGGAAGGCCAAGTCATCCAGAGATGGAACGTCTGTATAATTTTGTCAACGAACTCTTGCAGGACTCATCCTGCGTGCAGTTAGATGTGCAACATGCCTGTGTAGAGGATGCTGAAATTGCAGCATTTATTAAGGTGCTGGGTACTGTATGCAGCACTGGAGGCATTAAATTGAAAGTGCTGGGAGAGTCAGGATGATTAGCGATCAGCAGGTTGTCGGCGTAGTTTCCGTCAACTCGATTTCATATGTGAAAACCCTGTTTGATTGTTATCAAAACAATCAGGTCGTGGTATTGCTTCGTGACGAAGATGACAGCCGTATTGACCTGGTTGGAGTGACAGATGTTATTTCACCTGACAATACCAAGGGTTGGTTTAGCCAACATTATGATTTCTCTGTAGATGATTGTCTCGCACAGATTGCCTTCACGTCAGGAACTGAGGGGGAGCCTAAAGGGGTATTGCTGACGCACCAGGCGCTTTCTGATGTTTCTGAGCGTCTGAATCAGGTCATGGAAGTTAATGATCAGATACGTGAATACGTTGGTGTTCCGGCTAACTTCTCGTTTGGCCTGGGGCGTTTTCGCGCGGTTAGCCTGGCTGGTGGTGAGTGCTTTCTGCCCCAGAATGGCTTTAACCCTCTCGAAATCCGGGAAATGCTGAGCAACGATGAGATCAACGCTGTTTCAGCCGTGCCAAGCCTCTGGCGTGTGTTACTGAATCATAAACACATCTTTTCCCAAGAAGCTGAACGTCTGCGATGGATTGAAATTGGCAGTCAGTATATGAGTCAGGCAGAAAAACAAGAACTTAAAACCTTGTTCCCGAATGCCATCATTGCACAGCACTATGGTTTAACTGAAGCCTCTCGCAGTACATTTTTACGCATTGATAAAGTATCAGGTCCTTTACTGGAATCTGTCGGATGTGCTTATGGAAAAACAGAGTTCAAGCTGACAGATAGTGGGCGGATTGCTATCCGGGGGCCACATGTTGCCAAGACACTGCTGATACAAGGCGAATATGTCGATAATCTGGATGCACAGGGCTGGTTTATTACCAGCGATCTGGGTGAAATCAAGGATGGTTATCTGTTCTATAAAGGCCGCGCCGATGATCTGATTAATTGTGGTGGTATTAAGTTGTCACCTGATGCGTTGGAGCGGGATTTCAGAGAAAAGCTTAACATCAAAGAAGGTGTTGCCATTGCCTCTGTTGCCGATGAGTTGATGGGAAATGCGGTGCTGCTGTCTGTATTGAATACGCTTAGTCTGGAGACCTCTCAGCTACAAGAAGTCATGCACCAGGTTTTATTGGGTTATGGGGTGAACAATCGCCGGGCATTAAAAATTCAATGGGTTGATCAGTTTCCGTTAACAACGACCAACAAAGTCCAGCGAAAGGTATTAGCGGAAAATTATTTGCAAACGCAGCAACTGGATATTTCTGA
Organism: Nitrincola sp. A-D6; assembly: GCF_000764495.1. Classification (GTDB taxonomy): domain Bacteria; phylum Pseudomonadota; class Gammaproteobacteria; order Pseudomonadales; family Balneatricaceae; genus Nitrincola. Next base: position 62,168 of record NZ_JRLB01000015.1, on the reverse strand, counting down.
CTCCGTAGCGCAAGTTGATACTTCTTTGCAAGCAACAGCGACAGGGCTTTCTGCTGAGGAGCAGGAGATTTTGTCTATCTGGAAGCAGGTATTGAAGACGGATCATATTGATCCTGATGATAATTTCTATGATATAGGGGGTGACTCTTTATCAGCTTTATCAGCTCTGATCGAGATGGAGCGCCAGGGTGTGCCATCGGATATATCCCGTGGCTTGCTTCAGGGCCTGACGATTCGTGAGATCGCCCAACGGATGGCTCAAACAGATACGGCAGGCGGAACTCGGCATCAGATCCGTGGACAGGCTGTGAAAAACAGTATGTCTATTAATATTGTGCGTGGCATTATGGTGCTATTGGTGGTTCTTGCTCATTGGCACCAGGGAGTGCTCGAGCGTCTCCCAATTAATGACCCCCAGGCCGTTACTAATTTTTTCGGTCCCTTGCTGGCGATGGGAACACCTGGCTTTGCCCTTATTTATGGCGTCGGAGCTGGCTATGCCTTATATCCACTATTTCATAATGATCCGGTCCGGCTAAAAGGTATTTTGAAAAAAACCTTTTCCCTGCTGTTGACGGGTATCTTAATTATGGGGTTAATATTTTTCTGGGAGAAGACCAGACAAGGTATTGATATAACCCTGACAGACTTCAGCAATTCTTTTTACTCTGTTTTGACTTATTATTTGTTAGTCACGGCTAGTCTATATCCGATCTTCTATTTGCTGTCACGTTTTCGGTTTGAAGTTATCGGAGCCCTGATGATCGCACTATTAGTTTATCTATTGGACCTGATAGTGTTTAAACCTATGGGTTCCTTCCAGACGGAGGGAGTTGCAGAGTTCGTCAAACTGCTGTTTTCGGCCAAATATGCTTACTTTCAAATGTTGTCCGGAAGTTTACTGGGAATGGCTGTGGGCTTAACGATTTTTCGCTGCAAGCAGATATTCAGTGATCTGAGCTACTTGTTTCCGGTGGGTGCGGTATTGCTTTTACTGGGTATTGTTATGTCAATTCATCAGACGGGTATAGACAGCTGGTTTGTCTGGCCAGTGTCTACCAATTTTATCTGGCGTTGGTTGACGTATGCGGGTGTTGTCATGATTTTGATAGCACTAATTGAATGGAGCCTGGGTTACTATGATAGGCTAAAGCCGGTTTACCGATTAGGCTTTCAGTTACTGGCTGTAACTGGCATGCTGGCCTTCCCGATCTTTGTACTCCATGAACTGGTTATTCCCCTGAAAACCATACTTGCGTCTTATGGCAACATTGATCTGCTCTCGTTTTCTGTACCAATTGTATTAATTGGTGGTATTTGTGTGTATTTATACCGCTCTTTATATGTCAGTAGTTTTAAGTAAAGCTATGAGGTGAATGTGTCTTTAGTAAAGGAAATACAGCAGGATTTTTTCCGTCTGAGCAAGGTTGTTTCCTGGCCTGCACTGGCACTGTTTGGCTGCGGACTGGTAGCGGCTTTCTTTCTGTCCTTCGGTGGTCTATCCGAAGTGGTTGAACGCTGGATTGGCCAGGAAGAGTACAGCCATGGTTTTCTGATCCCATTGGTGTCCTTGTTTATTCTCTGGGAAAAGCGCCTGACAATTGCCGTTGAGTACCGCTCAGGCAGTTGGTGGGGCGTACCGGTGATATTGATTGCGCTACTGGTGGCCTTTATCGGGGAAATTTCGGCGCTGTATATACTCGTACAGTATGCCTTTTTACTGCTGCTGGCCGGATTCGCCATAACCGCACTGGGGTGGACTGCCAAACACACCTTTATTCCTATTATTCTGCTGGCCTTTGCGATTCCACTGCCTTACTTTTTAGAGGCGGTACTTACCGCGCGTTTACAGCTGTTGTCGTCTGAAATCGGGGTAATGTTTATCCAGTGGATGGGCATTCCTGTGTACCTCAGCGGTAATGTGATTGATCTGGGGAACTACAAACTGCAGGTTGTCGAGGCTTGTAGTGGCTTGAGTTACCTGTTTCCCCTGACCTGTCTGGGTTTTATCGCGGCGTATTTTTATCAGGCACCCATGTGGAAGCGCGCGCTATTGTTTCTGTCGACCATCCCTATCACCATACTGATGAACAGTTTCCGTATAGGGGTTACCGGCTGGCTGGTGGACGGTTGGGGCATCAGTATGGCCGAAGGCTTTCTGCATGACTTTGAAGGCTGGATTATTTTTGTGGCCTGTGCGGCTATTCTGGCACTGGAAATTGAGATTCTGGAGCGTCTGACCCGCCGTCGTGGTTTATTAGATGTGTTTGGCTTGAATGTACAGACCCCCTCTGATGAAGCACTGGCGGTTGCAACTGAGCGTCAACGGGGTCGCGCACTGCCTGTCGCTATGTTGTTGGTAGTCAGTTTGACGTTTATTGCCGCACTGGGTGTGCAGGCATTCGATAAACGCATGGAAGCTGTCCCGGAAGATGTGTATCTGGCCGCATTTCCTGATCAGATCAAGGATTGGCAAGGTACATACGGCAGCCTGGAAACCCGGGTGATGCAGGTGTTACAGCTTACCGATTATTTGATGATGAACTTTGAGCGCGACGCTGAGCCGATGATTAACCTCTACGTGGCGTATTATGCTTCGCAACGTAAAGGGGTGTCGCCCCACTCACCGCGGGTCTGCATTCCCGGTGGTGGTTGGGAAATTGCCGATATCCGTCGATCACAGGTCGATGATATACCCATTAACCGTGTAGTTATCCGCCGTGGGCTGGAGTCACAACTGGTGTATTACTGGTTCCAGGAACGTGGTGAGCCGATAGCCAATGAATATTTAAAAAAGTGGAAGCTGCTTGAAGATGCCCTTGCTTATAACCGTACCGATGGATCCTTGATCAGGCTGGTGACACCCTTCAATTCATCAGAGCCGGTCGAAGTGGCAGAACAGCGTTTAAATGAATTTTTACGGGCCGCCTATCCGGAACTGGTCCGTGTATTACCTGGGAAAGGTGAATTATGAATATAAAAATGCTCCGTCGGGGAGTCCTGTCATTACTGGTTGCGGCTGTAGTGACCGGTTGTGCCGATAAAGAAAAAAGTGTGCAGAACTATCTGGAAAGTGGCCGTGAGTTTCTGGAACAGGGGGATTTGGGTCGCTCTAACGTGCAGTTGCGCAATGTACTGCAGATAGATCCGGATAATGTGCAGGCTTACCGTTATCTGGCTGATATCGCCGAGCAGCAGCAGAACTGGGAGCGTCTGTATTCGCATCTGCGGCGCATCGAACGTCTGCAGCCGGACGATCTGGACAACAAGATTCGTATGGCCCGACTGTTACTTATGGTTGGAGAGGGTAGTAATGCCGGTGAAAAAGCCGATGAAGTGCTTGCCGTTGATTCTGAACGTGCCGATGCCTGGCTGGTTAAAGCTACCTTGGCCCTGCAACAGGGTGATCCACAGGGCGCACTCACCGAAGGTATGAAAAGCATTCTGCTGGATCCGGACAATACTGACACCCTTACCGTGCTGGCGGGTGCGCAGCGCATGATGGGTGATGAGCCTCAGGCCTTCTTGTTGCTCGACGAAGCATTGGAAAAAGATCCTTCAGCCATAGCCGCTCGCATGATTCGTATGGAGATGTACCGGCAGAAGGGTGAAATGGACAGGGTGGAAGCTGATTTGCGTTATTTGATGCAAAGCCAACCCGAATCTGAAGATTTCGTCATCGCCATGGCGGGTTTGCTGCGTGACGCCGATCGCCTGGATGAAGCGGAAGCGCTGTTACATGAGTTTGCCACAGAGAATACCGGTAGCAGCCGTGCGGTACGCGGTCTGGTGGAAATTGTGGATGCCAAGGGTGAGAGTGAGCGGGCCGATGCGCTGTTGCAGACCTTTATCGATCAGGCCAGCGGTACGGATGTAGACGAGCTGGAATTTGTATTGGTAGAACGCTTGAGAACTCACGATCAGCCTGGCGCCGCGCTGGGAGTGCTCGAACGCCTGATGACCTCTGAGCAGGCAGTAACACGTCAGCGGGCACAGGCACGCCGTGCTGAACTTTACTTTGCCGAGGGTAATAACGAAGCCGCATTGGAATTAATCAATCAGATTCTGCAGGAAGACAGTCAAAGTGAGCCCGCCTTGCTGGTACGTTCACGCTACCACCTGCAACAGCAAATGATTGACGAGGCCGTGCGGGATTTGCGCGTGGTGTTGCGTAACAATCCGGATTCCGAAATCGGGTTGATGTTGCTGGGTACGGCCTATATGAGCAGCGGTTCCTCAGAACTGGCTGACGGTAACTTCCGTCAGGTGTTGCGTCTTAACCCTGGCAATGTGGATGCGGCTGTGCCGGTGATCAACCGTTTACTCGCCGATGGTGACCTGGGCCGTTCTGAACAGATCATCCAGAATGCCTTACGCCGTTCACCCAACAATGAATCCCTGCTGTCTCTGTTGGCGCAAGTGCGCCTGATGCGTAATGACTGGGCCGGTACCGAAGCGGTTATCTCGGATATGCAGGCACTGGATGGCGATCGTGCCGTAAGCGAGTATTTGAGTGGGCGTATCTTCCAGGGTCAGGGTCAGTATGAGCTGGCAATGAACCGCTATGAAGCCGCATTGCAGGCACAGCCACGCTTTATACGTGCAGTAGAGGGTTATGCACTCAGCCAATTGGAACTGGATCAGCTTGACAGTCTGCTGGACTGGCTGGATACCCGTATTGCCGCAGACCCTGAATTTATTGGTAACTACAGCGTGAAAGCCGCCGTATTAAGGCAGGAAGAAGATCTGCAGGGTGCCATTGCCGTTATGGATCAGGCGCTGTCTGTGACGCCTGATTGGGTACAGGGCTATACACAGCTGGCAGGTTTTTATCTGTTACAGGAGCAGGTGGATGATGCCTTGCAAGTATACAGCCGTGGCCTGGATGAAGTGAATGATCTGAGTTTGTATGCCTTGCGTGCTTCACTGCTAGAGCAGAGCAACCGTGTAGAAGAGGCCATTGCAGACTATGAAGCCGCGTTGGAGTTGGCCCCGAACAATCAGGTGGTCGCGAACAACCTGGCTTCCTTGCTGATCAACCATTCTCCGACTGAAGCCAATGTGCAGCGGGCGCTTGAGCTGACACGTAGCTTCCGTAACAGTGATGAGCCTTATTTCCTGGATACCCATGGCTGGGCCTTGTTCAAGTCCGGTGAGGTGCAGGAAGCTGAACGCCTGGTGCGCCGGGCTGTGGAAGGCCTGCCAGACCTGGCTGAGGTCAACTTTCACTATGGCCGCATACTTCTGGAGCAGAACCGTAACACGGATGCGCAGGCTTATCTGAACAAGGCTGCCGAACTGGCAGTAGACGATGAAAGTCTGCAGCAGCAGATTAGCGAAGCGCTGCAGCGCCTTGAAAACGCAGCAAATTGATCAGGAGGTAGCATGAAAAGGAAAGGAATAGTACTGGCTGGTGGTTCGGGAACCCGGTTGTATCCCCTGACGAAAGGGGTGAGTAAACAGCTGATGCCGATCTATGATAAGCCGATGATCTATTACCCCTCAGTATTCTGATGCTGGCGGGTATTCGTGAAATCCTGATCATTACCACGCCGGAAGATCAGTCGGCATTCCAACGCCTGTTGGGTGATGGCAGTCAATGGGGTGTCGAGCTGGTCTATGCCATTCAGCCTTCACCGGATGGTCTGGCCCAGGCCTTTATCATCGGCCGCGAGTTTCTGGCAGGAGCGCCTTCGGCGCTGGTACTGGGCGACAATATTTTTTATGGCCATGACCTGCAAACGCTGCTGAATGAAGCCAATGTCCGCGAGTCTGGCGCGACGGTATTTGGCTATCACGTAGACAATCCTACCGCTTACGGTGTCGCCGAATTCGATGAGCAGGGTAAAGTGATCTCGCTGGAAGAAAAGCCTAAGGTACCTAAGTCGCCCTATGCAGTGACCGGTTTGTATTTTTATGATCACCAGGCACCCGATATTGCGGCATCCCTGAAACCTTCTGCACGCGGTGAGCTGGAAATCACTGATCTGAATATGGTTTACCTGCAGCAGCAACAGCTGCATATGGAAATTATGGATCGCGGCTATGCCTGGCTGGATACGGGTACGCATGCACATCTGCTGCAAGCCTCCTCGTTTGTGCAAACACTGGAAGACCGCCAGGGACTGAAAGTCTGTTGTCCGGAAGAGATCGCTTTCCGTCAGGGCTTTATCAGTGCCGAAACCCTGCGGCGTCAGGCGGAACCGCTATTGAAAAGCGGTTATGGTGCGTATCTGATGCGCTTGCTGGAGCGGGGGACAGCTAAACCATGAAGTATGAACCCCAGGCGATTGCCGATGTGGTGTTAATGACACCGGATGTGTTTGGTGATGAACGCGGTTTCTTTATGGAAACCTTCCGCCAGCACGAGTTCGAGAAACACTGTGGGCCTTGGCGCTTTGTTCAGGACAATCATTCACTGTCACGCCGGGGTATTTTGCGTGGCCTGCATTATCAGTTACAAAAGCCTCAAGGCAAGCTGGTGCGGGTGGTGAGTGGTGAGGTGTTTGATGTGGCCGTGGATCTGCGCCGCAGTTCAGCGACCTTTGGTCAGTGGGTTGGCGTGCATTTATCAGCGAAAACAAACAGCTACTTTGGGTACCGCCAGGCTTTGCACATGGTTTTTATGTCACCAGTGAGTCCGCCGAATTTGTGTACAAATGTACGGATTATTATAACCCCGGCGATGAATACACCCTGCAGTGGAAGGATACGCAACTGGCCATCGACTGGCCGCTGGTACAGGATCATATGCCGGAGCTCTCGGCGAAAGATCAACAGGGACTGACCCTGGCAGAGGCACCCTATTATGACTAAGCGCATTCTATTGACGGGCGCCGATGGGCAATTGGGATCGGAAATCTGCCAGCGGGTGGCGCAGATGACTGCGGCCTATACGCTGGAAGCGACAGATCAGGCCAGGCTGGATATCTGTGATCTGGCTCAGGTTGAAGCCGCCGTCGCTGCATTCAAACCGGATGTGATCGTGAATGCGGCCGCCTATACCGCCGTAGACAAGGCCGAATCCGAGCGCGATATCGCCTTTGCTGTGAATGCCCAGGGCGCTGAGAATCTGGCCCTTGCCGCCAGTCAGGCGGGCTGCCGCTTGATACATATTTCCACCGACTATGTCTTTAATGGTGAAAACTGTAAACCCTGGCAACCGAACGATCCGGTTGGCCCGATTAATGTCTATGGTGAGAGTAAACTGGCCGGTGAACAGGCGGTGCTCAAAGCCTTGCCGGGGGCGCTGATTATCCGTACCGCCTGGGTTTATTCACGTCATGGTGAAAACTTTGTTAAAACCATGATACGGCTGATGAACGACCGGGATAGCCTGGGGATTATCAGTGATCAGATCGGCACACCCACGCATGCAGGGCGTTTGGCTGAAATCGTGCTTACAGCGGTTGATCAACCGGCACTCTCCGGGATTTATCACTGGACGGATGCCGGCGTGGCGTCCTGGTATGACTTTGCTCAGGCCATTTATGAACTGGGTTCCAAAGCCGGGCTGATTACCAGTGCTTGCCAACTGACACCCATCGGCACCAGGGACTACCCAACTCCGGCTACCCGGCCCTGTTATTCAGTGATGGATTGCAGTCGCAGCCGTGAAGTTCTGGGTCTTGCCAGACACTGGCGTGAGCAGTTGCACTTCATGATTGCTGAACTGGATTATGTAAACAAGGGAGCCAACGCATGAAGCGTTTAATGGTCACCGGCGGAGCCGGTTTTATTGGTGCAAACTTTGTGCACTACTGGATGCAGGCACATCCTGAGGATTTTGTTCTGGTGGTGGATGTCCTGACCTATGCTGGGAATCTTGCCAACCTGGAACCTGTACAGCAAAACCCCAACTTTCAGTTTGTGCAGGCTGATATTTGTGACACGGCTACAATGGAGCAGTTGCTGCGTGAGCATCGACTGGACACGCTGGTGCATCTGGCCGCTGAATCCCATGTGGATCGTTCAATTCTGGGGCCGGATGCCTTTATTGAAACCAATATTATCGGCACCCATAGCCTGCTAAAAGCGACACGCCAGGTCTGGTTAACTGAAGGCCTTTGTGCACAGCACCGTTTTCATCATGTCTCTACTGATGAGGTGTATGGCACGCTGGAGCCCAGTGATCCGGCGTTTACTGAAGAGACCGCCTACGCACCCAATTCACCCTATGCCGCCAGTAAGGCGGCCTCGGATCATCTGGTACGTGCTTACCACCACACCTACGGCTTGCAGGTTACTACCAGTAACTGTTCTAACAACTATGGTCCCTACCACTTTCCGGAAAAGCTGATTCCACTGATCATCACCAATATTCTGGCAGATCGACCCTTGCTATTTATGGTGATGGCCGTCAGGTGCGGGATTGGCTGTATGTGGAAGACCATGCCCGTGGTATCGAGAAGGTACTGCTACAGGGCAAGGTAGGTGAAAACTACAATATCGGTGGCCATAACGAATGGCACAACATCGATATAGTGCAGTACATCTGCACCGAAATGGACAAGGCGTTTGCTGCGAATACATCACTAAAACAACAATACCCCGAAGCTCACTCAGCCATGGCTGGCCAGAGTGCTGCTTTGATCACCTATGTTAAAGATCGCCCTGGACATGACCGGCGCTATGCCATCGATGCGCATAAATCCGGACGTGAACTGGGCTACCTGCCCCGTGAAAGTTTTGAAACCGGTATCCGCAAAACACTGCACTGGTACCTGGAAAACCCACAATGGTGGCGTGCTGTTATGGATGGATCTTACCGTCAGTGGATTGCCACACAGTACGATTAATGGAGAGACAAGGATGAAAGTTTTACCTGTTGTTTTAGCCGGGGGCACTGGCTCACGCCTGTGGCCTCTGTCACGTAAAAGCCGACCTAAACAATTTCTACCATTGGTATCCGGCCAGAGTATGCTGCAGGAAACCCTGTCGCGTCTGCATGGCCTGGCTATGCTGCAACCCATCGTCATTTGCAATGATGAGCACCGTTTTATGGTGGCCGAACAGTTACGTGAAATTGACCTGCAAGCCCATATTCTGCTGGAACCAGTAGGCCGAAATACCGCTCCGGCTATCGCCTTGGCGGCCTTGTATGCAACGCAGAGTCTTAAAGAGCCGGTAACCCTGCTGGTCCTCGCGGCTGATCATGCCATTCAGGATGTCACCGCTTTCCAGTCGGCGGTTACACTCGCCGCCGCTGAAGCTGAACAACAGAAGCTGGTGACCTTCGGTATCTTGCCAACCTATGCCGCAACCGGCTATGGATACATTAAAGCTGGCCATGCGGATTCCGCCTCTGGTGCCCGCGCCGTTGAAGGCTTTGTTGAAAAGCCGGATCTGCCTACAGCTGAAGCCTTTATGCAAACCGGGCAATACTATTGGAACAGCGGTATGTTCGCGTTTCAGGCCAACGTGTTTTTGCAAGAACTGGAAACCTATCGAGCAGATATATACCAGGCTTGCGTAAATGCTATTACCACGGCTGGCTTTGATCTGGATTTTATCCGTATTGATGCACAAGCCTTCGCCGACTGCCCGGCTGAATCCATTGACTACGCGGTGATGGAAAAAACTCAGCATGCCAGCATGGTGCCCATGGATGCCGGTTGGAGTGATGTGGGAAACTGGGCTGCACTGCGTGAGCTAAAGGCCAAAGATGCCCAGGGCAACGACTGCCATGGCGATGTCTGGCTGCAGGACTGTGAAAACAACAGTGTGTATGCCAACCAGCGTATGGTCGCAGCCGTGGGTGTAAAAGATCTGATTATTGTCGAAACTGAAGATGCCATTCTGGTAGCTGATCAATCTCATTCCGAAGCGATCAAAACCCTGGTAAATCGTCTGGGTGACGCCGGTCGTCCGGAAGCCAGTAGCCACAAAGAAGTATTCAGACCCTGGGGTAAGTATGTGTCACTGGGAGAAGGTGAACGTTTTCAGGTTAAACGTATTACCGTGCACCCAGGTGGCCGTTTGTCATTACAGAAGCATTACCACCGTGCCGAACACTGGATCGTAGTATCCGGAACAGCACAGGTGGTGCGTGGTGAGGAAACCTATATGGTGACCGAAAATGAATCCACTTACATACCCTGCGGCGAAGTACACCGACTGGATAACCCCGGCTGTATTGATCTGGAACTGATTGAAGTGCAGTCAGGTTCTTATCTGGGTGAGGATGATATTGTGCGCTTGGAAGATGTGTATGGACGCAGTGTCTGAGATAGTTAAAGCTCAGAATAGTGCTATAAAGAATAGCACTAAACCAGAATATAACTGGATCGACTATGCCAAGGGAATTGGCATAGTTCTTGTTGTTTATGGTCATGTAGTTAGAGGGTTGATGAATGCTGACCTTCTCGAACATCCATTTTTTGAGCTTATCGATAGTATTATTTATACTTTTCATATGCCGATATTCTTTTTTATTTCTGGCTATTTATTTTATATATCATTGTTAAAAAAGAAGTTATGTGTTGTTGCTTTTAAAAAAATTGATTCAATAGTATATGTATATTTGGTTTGGAGTGTGATGCAAACATTGCTTGAATCATCATTGTCATCCTACACAAATGGCAGTGCTAACTTTGTTGATATGTATAAAATTGGAATTCATCCTAGGGCTCAATTTTGGTTTTTATATGCGCTATTTTTGATAGTGATTGTTTTTTCTATTTGTTTAAAAATATTTGGCAAAAAAACCGGGTATGTCTCTATATTTATAGGGTTGTTTATTTATTTAATTAATTCATATTATTTAAATGGATTTATGTTGTGGATGTTATGTGCTCACTTTATATACTTTGCTTTAGGCTATGTGCTGGCTGGTTTTTATATAAAGATTAACAATGGTGTCATTGCATATGATAATTATCAATTGAGAGCTATAACACTCATTTCATTTTTTATGTTTATGTGTGCTCAGTACTATTTTCATGGATATTATGATTATAGATACTTTAATAGAGGCTTTTTTTCTTTATTTATAGCATTGGTTTCATTAGGTTTTGTTATTTTTCTATCAATCTATATGTCTAGATCAGTTAGCAAGTTGGTGTTTTTTATTGGATGCTTGGGTGGTTATTCATTACATATATATCTAATGCATATTATTATAGGTTCAGGTGTGCGTATAGTGCTTGAAAGGTTTATGCTTATAGATAATGTAATTATTCATATTTCATTAGGGGTGTTTTTGAGTATTGTTGTTCCTGTTTTTATTGCAAAATATTTTAATGCTAAATTCTTTGGAGTAATCTTTTTTGGGTCATTTAGGGAGCTCTATGACAAGTTTTCAAATCATACGGGAGCTTTGAAGTGGTAAATTATCGTTCAGATATTGATGGATTGAGGGCGATTGCTGTTTTATCTGTCATACTATTTCACTTTAATAACGGCTGGTTGCCTGGTGGTTTTGTTGGAGTTGATGTTTTTTTTGTTATATCTGGTTATCTTATCACCGGCAATATATACAAGAATATAAAATCTGATAGCTTTAGTTTCGTTGATTTTTATTCGCGCCGTATCAGAAGGATAATTCCTGCAGCTAGTTTGGTTGTATTAGTGACATTGATTGCAGGGCACTTTATTTTAGTCCCCGAAGATTTAATCGACTTATCATTTTCGGCGTTAGCTTCTCAGTTGTCAGTTGCAAACATTTATTTCACCTATTTTTTAAATGCTTCATACTTTGCACCAGATGCAGAATTGCAACCTTTATTACATTTTTGGAGCTTGGGGGTAGAAGAACAGTTTTATATATTTTGGCCTATAATATTGCTTGTTTTGCTTAGTAGACTATCTAATACTATTGTTAGCTTAGCAGCGATAGGCTTGGCTATTGCTTCATTTGTGCTTGCTCAAGCAATGTTGCTACACAGCCTATGTTTGCATATTATATGCTTCCAACTCGGGCTGGGCAGTTGCTCTTTGGAGCAATTTGCTTTTTTTGGTCCATAAAAATATATAATAAAAAAAACGAATCAAATAAATCGATAGATTATTTATACCATATTATAGGGTGGCTAAGTTTTATAGGCTTATTATTTCAATGTTATATTTTAGTAAGGAGAGCGCTTACCCGGGAAATAATGCCGTATTACCGACTATTTTTAGCGGTTTAATTATTTTATTTTCACCCTATGGATTGTTGAGCAATATTCTGTCCTTTCGACCAGTAGTTTTTCTGGGATTAATTTCATATTCAATGTATCTTTGGCATTGGCCAATACTGGTATATAGTCGATATATTTTTTCAAATTTTGATTGGTACTGGTTTATCCCTTACATATTCCTGCTAACTTTTATTTCATGGTTGTCATGGAAATATGTTGAACAGGTTTTTAGAAAAAAAGGCGAAAATTTTAAGTGGATATTTGCTAAGCAGTATGTGTTTCCAAGTCTACTTGTCCTCATTATATGTATATTCTATATTGCGACTAAAGGTGTGGGTTTATATTCCAGCACTAATTTAGATATGACATCTAATTTGAATACAATTCCTCAACCGGTTCATAGAGATGAGCGTGTGTGTCAAGAATTCTTGGTTACTGATGCATTAATTTCTGAATCGCGCTGTGATATTAATCCGAATTTTGATTCAAAAGCTTTGCTATGGGGTGATTCTAATGCAGCTCATTTTGTACCGCTATTAGCTGAAATTGCTTCTGAGACAGGTTTTTCATTTAGGAATATTGCACACTCCGCTTGTCCTCCATTACTTTCTGGAGCTGGGGAATTTATTACTCCACAACGCAAGAACGACTGTTTGACATCAATTAGTGTTGTAAGAAATTCAGTTAATAACTACCCTGTGGTTATTTTAAGTGCTGCTTGGGGGTTTTATTATAATAAAATTCAAAATTATTTGAAGAGTATTTTGAAGACACTTTATTACAACTAATCAACATGAATAAAAGAATCATTGTTATTGGTAGAATGACTGCTTTTCCGGATTTAGATGCTAAATGCATTCATAAAAAATTTAAAGTTCCATTCATTAATTGTGATTCAATTAACTCAGATTCTAATGGGGTTGATGAATTATCACAAAGAGCTAATAGTTATTTGGAATCTATTTCAAATAAATATTCCGAAGTGACTTATGTTGATTTTAATAATATGTTGTGTGATGAGAATGGTTGTAGCCCTTTCCTAAATGAGAACCTTGTTTATTTTGATTCAACGCATTTGAGTGTGTCTGGAAGTAGGCTTTTGGGTGTCGAAATATTAAAAGAAAACTCATTGAATAGCTTGTTATTTAATATTTCTCAATGAAATATAATGATATGACGAGACTTTATAATTGGTAGCTATGCATGGTAAATAGAATATCAGAGTTAGACTTCGTCAGAGGAATGTTGATTGTTGTGATATGTTTGAATCATATGCATAGCTTTTTATCAAAATTCACCAATCAACCTTTCGGGTTTGTGTCTGCAATGGAGGGTTTTATTTTTGTATCTGGATTAGTTTCTGGTATTGTTTATTTTAATCGATATAAAAAAAATGGTTTTGTATCATGTTCAGGTTCTGTTTTTAGACGATCTTTTACTGTATATAAATATCATTTTTTTGTTGTATTTGTTTTGGTTGGTATCGGCTTCATATTTAAGACTGAGCTTTCTTCTGCGAACTGGCCATGGCCTCCGTTGATAAGTGAAGACTATATTCCTACTTTGTTAGGCTACGTTTTCTTATATGATCTTTCTCCTCATTTACAAATTCTTCCAATTTATGTTGTTCTTTTAATTTTCATACCGACTATGGTTGCTGTTTGTGCTGTTGCTGGCCCATTCTATTTGTTTTTGCTAAGTTTTATTATTTGGTTTTTTGCTCAATTAGGTTTTTTAGATTTTAGAATGGGATCATATAATTTTTATTCGTGGCAAGTATTGTTTGTTTTTGGATTTTCGATTGGGGTTATGAAAACTTCTGAGAGTTTATATATTAACTCTAAGTTTATAAGGTTAGCTGTTTTTACAATGTTTTTAGCTTTTCTTTTGTATCGATATCAAGAGAATATTTTAGAAGCTTTGAGTATTTCAGTGATGGATTTTTCATATGTTGATAAATTGTTTTCAAAACGGGATTTGGGGCCTTTAAGGCTTATGAATTTTGTGGTTATAAGTTATGTTATATATTATTTTTCTGGTCGATATTCATGGTTGTTTAGATCTGTTGTTTTAGAGAGAATTGGTAGAAAATCTCTTGAAATTTTTACATTTCAAATTTTTCTTGTGTTTGCATTATCTGCATTTAGTATAGACTTGTACTTTGAAAAGTTTTATGTGAATGCAGGGCTAACAGCTGCTCTTTTGGTTTCTCTATACTGTTACGCAAGATATGCAGGTAAATACCAATAGCTATTATGGATATATATAATTTTTTAATATTTCAATCCATTCATTATATCCATCTACGCTGAGGTGTAGCCCGTCTTCGATATAAAAATTTCCGCTTAAATATGCGTCGCTGTTTCTTATATGATCTTTAATATTTATATAATTAATATTGACTTTTCCCTTAGTTAAAAGCTCAATTTTACTATTTAATAAATCTATCCTTGAGTTTAATAACCCATTTGGGTCAGTATTTATTGATACGGGAAATATTGAGTTTATGAAAATACTTTTATGATTTAATAATTGTTCTATAATTTTTTTGTAATTATTTATTATTTCTTGGTCTTTGTTTCCAGATAAAATATCATTTATTCCAATTGATATTATAATTTTGTCAGATTTTTCTATGGATTTGTATTTTTTTAATCTATTGAGTAGTCCATAAGTTGTATCTGCACTTATTCCATAATTTGCGGAAGGGCTTAATATTGCTGCTGTAGATAGTCCTTGAATAAAACTGTCGCCAATAAATAGATTTATTCCTTCGGGGTGCTGTGCATCCATAGCTAAGTGTTGATTGAGTGTCCTGAAGTAGTATGGAGAGAAGGTTACTTCCATTGATAATTTATTTGTAGATACTTTATTTATTATTTTTTCAATAAAATTAGTATTTATTATTATAAAAATAAATGCTAAGTGTAGAGCTAATATATATAGACTAAATAATAATTTTTTCATTTTTTTTTGTGGGCTATGTTGCTATATTTATTTTTTTGCTTGGTTCTTCTTTACGTGTTGATATTTTTAGTTTCAAGAATTTCTTTTCTATGCAATGCCAAGAGAATAGTGCGAATAGGAAAGTTATTATTAATGATAAGGCTATCATCTGATAAATACTTATGTTTGGAAAAAATGCGATTAGCGACTGTTGTATTGGAAAAGCGTATATATATAGGCCATATGAATAGTCTCCTAGTTTGTTGAATTGTCTAATTCTTCCTTTAGGTATGTAGGCTACATAAAAAATCAAATATGGTATGGTTGCAATATATATTAAATTGAATGCAATTTTGTTAAGAGTAGCTATGAGAGTAACTGTTAATGCTATTAATGCAACTTTTGAGGATAGCTTTATCTTTTCTCTATATATAAAAATACTGCAGCCTATAAAAAACATTGTAAATAATCTTGTTGAGCTTTTATGTGTAATCGGAAAAAAAATATTAATAATATGCAATATGAGGGCGATGACTGTAATCGCAATTACTAAATTATTTGTTTGAAAAGAAAATATTTTTTTACTTATAAAAGTTGCTGTTACTAATGTTGCCGCTAGTATTGCATACATTTTAACTTCGTGAGGAAGGGTCCAAAGCGAACCATTTACAGCATGGCTCCAGGGTAGTTCGGTAAATACATTCGGAAGTCTATATTCTATTCCAAAAAATAATAATGAATTTTTAACAATAAATTTATAAGTTTGTGGGTGAGTAAGGTAGTCAAATTTATCAAGTGTTGTAAATAACAATCCAACTACAAAAGCGCAAAATAATACGGATATAAATAATCCAGGGAATATTCGTAATATTCTTGCCCAAGTAAAACTTAATACATTATTCCTTGAATAATAACTTCCTATAATAAGAAATCCACTAGTTATAAAGAAAACATCTACTGCTATGTATCCCCAAGTGATTCCAAGAGATGTTTTCAGAGGCTCTGCATCTGCTGAGCCCACAACAAGAGCAAAACTATGGCTGTAAAGAACAAGAATTGCAGCAATTGCTCGCAATAGATTAAAGTTATTATCTCGACCACGAGCTAATTCAGATAGTGTGTTTTTCATCACTATACCTTATATAAATCATCGAATGCTATTCTTTTCATTGGCTTGAGTTGATTGGCTTGTGGCTTTGTCATCTAATATAATGGCTTCTAATATTTTTTTATTTATAATTTTGTTGTATATATTGAATATTGTTGCGCCTATTAAAATTGCAAGTAGTGTATAAAGTAAGGGGCTATCAAAAATTAATTTTTCTAGCACTGCACGTGTTTGAAAGTGTGTTAGATAGATAAAAAGAGAACCTGCTGCAAGAAAATTTAACCCCTTACTTGTAAGTCTAGGTAGCCTCAGAGGTGGATTGAATATTAATAGTGCTACGGAGATACTTAAGAATAAGTTTACTTCACCATAAAAGATGTAGGCCGATATTATAAATGCAGTAGTCAGTGCTGATTTTTCCGTAAGAGTCTCTGTAAATCTTGCTGCAAAGCCAAAAGCAATCAACCACATCATTAACCACGGCAATCTTCTGTATAGGTGATGTGTATCCCATATGGCATCGCATACTATAAAAGTTAGTACAGCTATGGCTACAAAAGCATAGCTTGTTAGTTTTCTATTTTTATTAAGTAACGCTCTTACTTGTGGGAGCGCTAATAGTAACAACAGGATAAGTTGAATTTGTATGTAAACTTCAATAAACCAGTAGGAAAAACCCATAGGGTGACGTGCTTCTACAAAGTTCGCCACAAGAAGAACATCAACGAGTCTGAAAGAGCCGTAATACAATTGAATGAATAATACATAAGCTATGGTTGGTATCATAACCTTTATGATCATCATCGCCACAGGCATTATGCTGTCCGTCTTTAGTACTTTTGAGAGTTTAAACGTGGCTATATTATATCCAACGATCACCATTAAAAGTGCTGCACCGCCTCCACCATATTCAAACAGGCCAAAATGCCCCGATACAATTAGTGTAATGGCACAGAGTCTGAGTAGGGTGGGTAGGTCGTGATTTATAGGTTTTGGGGTGCTGGCTGCAGTGCTCATCTCCCCACCCCATAATAAACAAACCCAAAACTCTCCATAAGCTCCTTATCCATAATGTTTCTTCCATCGATAATGACTGGATTTTTCATCAGTTTCAGCATCAGGTAGTAGTCGGGTGACCAGTACTCATTCCATTCGGTGAGGATGATCAGCGCATCGGCATCTTTAAGCGTTTCTATCGCATTGTTGTAGTAGGCGATTTGGCCGGTGGATGGAAAGCGTTTGGCGAAGTTCATCATGGCTTGTGGGTCATGTGCATGAACTTTGCAGCCTTGTGCCAGCAGGGTTTCGACTACCTGCAGGCTGGGGGCATTCTGGATGCTGGCGGTGTTGGGTTTGAATGACAGGCCCCATACGGCAACTTTCAGGTCGGTAACATCGGCTTTGTAGTGTCGCCAGAGTTTACGGAAGGGCAGTACTTTCTGTTTTTCATTCTCTTCCAGCAGGGTGTTCAGAATTATGGAGTTGCGGTTGGTTTTCAGCAGTTCGGCCATGTTCTGGATGGATTTGCTGAAATGTGCCCCACCGAAACCGCAACCAGGAGCCAGATAATGCTTACCGATACGCGGGTCGCTTCCCATACCGGAAGTAATCGTGTCTATGTCGATATTCAACAGGTCGGCGAGGTTGGCCAATTCGTTAATATAGCCAAGCCTTAGAGCCAACATCCCGTTAACGGCAAATTTCATGAACTCAGCTTCGCGACGCTTGACGATCATCATCTGTTCCAGCGAGCGGCTGAAAGGCTTATACAATGCCTTGATGACTTTATTGGCTTCATTGCTTTGACAGCCGATCACAAGCGTTTTCGCTATGATGAAGTTGTCGTAGGCGCTGCCTTCGGAGAGCTGATCGGGGATATAGGCAATGGCCTGTTGTTTGTCTGTATCCAGCAGGGTAGCCAGTTCGTCAGTGGCTCCAAGGCCAAAGGTGGAGTAGTTTATGACTACCAGTTGTTCTGGCTGGGACTGTTGGTTTACCCGCTGAATAATGGTCTTTGCAAGCGGAAACTGATCCGGATGCAGTGCCAGTATTTGAATTGGGCAGTTCAGTGCGGCATCGGGATCGCCAAAGGTCAGATTACCCAGGTCATATTGTGCTTTAACGTGTGATAACAAGCCGGGTTCGTTAAATAGAATGCTGTTGGATTCGGATTGTTCGCCGAGGCTTTGTTTGCTGTCCGGCATCTGGTTGACGTGTACCTGATTACCAAATTCGGCAAAGGCGGTGGCGGCGGTCCAGCCAATTAATTCACTTCCCCATACTGCAATTTTCATTCTGCCCTCCAGGCATATTCTAGTTGGCTCAGCGCTTGGTGTTGATGTGGTTGATCAGGCCGCGTGTGGAGCTGTCGAGTGACACGCTTTCGCTTGACCCGTCCAGTGCTGGCAGTAAGCCGGTGGCGATAGTTTTACCCAGTTCTACACCCCATTGGTCAAAGGGTTGATGTTCCAGATCACTGACTGGACGAATACCTTGTGCTCATAGAGTGCGATCAGGGCACCGAAGGTTTCAGGTGTCAGTTTATCCAGCAACAGGGTAGAGCAAGGCTGGTTGCCCCGGTAGCGTTTATGCGGAGGGGAGTGTTCGGCCCCTTCAATCACCGTATCGCCCAGTGCCAGAATTTGTGATTGCGCCAGGCAGTTGGACAGGTTGAGCTGGTGTTGGTGTTTCAGCTCAATGTTGTTGGGCCCTTCATAGCGTGTGGAGCAGGTAATGAAGTCACACATAACCGGAATCGTACCCTGATGCAGCAACTGGTAAAAGGCATGCTGGGCGTTGGTGCCGATTTCACCCCAGAGTACCGGACAGGTGTTGTAGCCCACCATTTCGTTGCTGCGGGTGGTGTTTTTACCGTTACTTTCCATTTCCAGCTGTTCCAGGTAGCTGGGCAGGTGGCTCAGGCGGCCATCGTAAGGCAGGATGGCGTGGGCGGTAATACCGAGGAAGTTGATGTTCCAGATACCGGTGAGGGCAAGCAATACCGGCAGGTTGGCTTCAAACTCGGTGTTACGGAAATGTGTATCCATGGCGTGAGCACCTGCCAACATGTCACGAAACCCCTGCATGCCGATACGTAGTGCAATGGGCAGACCAATAGTAGACCACATGGAGTAACGTCCACCGGTCCATTCCCAGAAATACAGGTGGTTGGACTCCGGGATGCCCCACTCGATCATGCGCTTGGGTGTGGCTGATACCCCGATAAAGTGACGTTTGATGATCAGAGCTTCAGCCATGCCTTCATGTTGATCGGCACGCTTGAGCCATTCTTTGGCGGTATCAGCGTTGGCCAGGGTATCGATGGTGGTGAAGGATTTCGATGAAATCACAAACAGGGTGCGGGTGGGGTTGAGTCTGTCCAGCAGGCTGGAGATATGACTGCCATCCATCGAGGAGACGAAGTGGATGTCTACCTTGCGGCTGCTTTTTGTGGTGAATTCGCCCAGAGCCTTGCAGGCCATAAACGGGCCAAGATCGGAGCCACCCACGCCGATGTTTACAATGGTGTCGATAGGATGACCGGTACAACCCAGCCATTGGCCAGCATGGATGCAGTTAACCAGTGTTTCCATGCGGCTGAGGTTTTCATGGATCGGGACGATGATGTCTTCACCATCGACATTCAGGCTTTGGTCAGCCGGTGTACGCAGGGCCGTATGAAGTGCCGGGCGGTCTTCGGAGGTGTTGATTTTTTCGCCGTTGTAGAGATCTTCAATCCACTGTTTGAGCTGTTTTTCACGCGCCAGTTCACAAAGCAGTTGTAAGGTTTCGGCGGTGATGCGTTGCTTGGAAAGGTCCAGCAACAGGCCAGGGATGCTGTAACTGAAATCTTCAAAACGCTTGTTGTTCTGCTGAAATAGCGAAGCGATATGGCTTTGCCCATGACCGTGGCATGTTCGTATAGGTCTGTGCCCGCTTCTGTCGCAAATACATTCATGCTTGTGACAACTCCCTTGGTTTTCTGGTCCGTAATTTTTTGCAATGCAGCAATTAGTCATTCTACTGCGATAATTTGCTTAGAACCAGCATTTTATAAACGCATGTTTTATTTGGAGAAACCTTGCGGATTCTGAGTTTGCCAGCGCCAGGTGTCTTCCAACATGGCGTCGAGTGGGCGTGTGGCTTTCCAGCCTAATTCTTGTTGTGCCTTGTCGGCATTGGCCCAGAAGGCAGGCAGGTCGCCAGCGCGGCGTGCTGTGATGCGGTAGGGCAGTGGTTTTTGCGCCACTTTTTCAAAGGCCTTGACCATGGTCAGTACGGATACTGGCTGGCCGGTTCCCAGGTTGTAAATATGTAAGCCCGGGGTTGTCAGTTTCTGCATGGATTGCAGATGCCCCAGGGCCAGGTCAACCACATGCAGGTAGTCGCGTTCACAGCTGCCATCTTGTGTCGGGTAGTCGCCGCCATAGATGGACAGTTCGGCCAGGCGGCCTATGGCGACCTGGGCAATGTAGGGCAGCAGGTTGTTGGGTATACCTTGAGGGTCTTCCCCTAACAGCCCGGACTCGTGTGCACCAATGGGGTTGAAATAGCGCAGCAGTACAATAGACCATTGCGGATCGGCGATTTGCAGATCGGTGAGCAGTTGTTCCACCATCGCCTTGGAGGTGCCATAGGGGTTGGATGTTTTACCGCGGGGCTGGGTTTCCACATAGGGGATGCTGGCGTCTTCACCGTATACTGTGGCTGAAGAGCTGAAAATCAGCTTGCGCACACCGGCTTTGGCCATGGCCTGACACAGCACCAGTGAGCCGTAGACATTGTTTTCGTAATAGCGCAGCGGCTGCTGCACGCTTTCGCCCACGGCTTTGAGCCCGGCGAAGTGCAGTACCGCATCGATGTTGTATTGGCTGAACACCTGATCCAGCAGGGCAGCATCACGGACATCACCCTGAATAAAGTGGGGTGCCTTGCCGGTGATCTGTTCAATACGTTCCAGTGCAACCTGGCTGGCGTTGCAGAGGTTGTCTAACACCACCACGTCATGCCCTGCCGTGAGCAGTTCCACTGTGGTATGTGAGCCGATATAGCCTGCGCCGCCGGTTACCAGTACCGTGTCAGTCATTCCGCATCCTTTTGCCGTTGCTTCCATGTTGGAAAGTTCAAGCAGTTGATTATTTTAGTATTAGGGTTTGAAAACAATTGTACTACAGGACAAGTGTTGTTCGCTCGCGGAGCGAGCTCCTACAGGAGGGGTGTTGTAAGGTGTGTGTGGGAGCCTGGTCTGTGGGAGCCCGGTCTCCGGGCGAAGGTTGTTCGCTCGCAGAGCGAGCTCCTACAGGGGGAGTAATCGACTACAATTCGCTATTTTGTTTGTTAATCGACTGAAGTTCACCTATTCTGATGCTTAATCGACTCAAATTCGTATCACAATGGGTGCCCTTATGGCTGATTTGTTCTTTGCCAGAGATGTGGCAAGCTCTAAAGCACTATCCAAACAGGTTCAGAAAGGCCAGTTAATTCGGATAAGGCAAGGGATTTATACGGATGCATCTTTTGATGAAATAGAGCCACTGATTAAGCTTCGCTGGGCCGATATAGTCAGTTTCCTTAAACCGGATGCTATTTTAGCTTATCGGACGGCATTCGAAATGACGCCTGTTGATGGTCAGGTATTTGTTGTTGCTGATACTAAATCAAGATACAAAATCGCGGTAGCTTCTTCACTTGTTATTCATGTATTACCTGGAAATACCCAGGTTATGACCACGCGCACTTTGGCTCAGATTCAGAACAGTAACCCAACACGCCAATTGTTAGAGAACTTGTTGCCGAGTCGTAAACAGGGTGGTGTTGAGAAAAGTTTGGGTGCTTCATGGGTCGAGGACAGGCTGTGTAAAATCCTTTCAAGGCGAAATGGTGAGGCTGAACTCAATAGGATACGTGATGAAGCCAAGGCATCGGCTCAAGCCTGTGGGTTGGAGTCTGGTTTAGATCCTCTCGTGAGTATGATTTCTGCTCTGTTAGCATCGCGCCCTGCTGAGGGTGTATTAACTTCAGAGCTTGCAATCGCAACAGCGCGTAATGAGCCTTATGATCAGGACCGCGTTAATTTATTGAAGCAACTGTCCCTGTTTCTAAAGCAGTGCACATTTACTCATGTGGCCTACCAGTATAATCAAGCTTCATGGCGAAATTTTGCTTTTTTTGAGAGCTATTTCTCCAATTATATTGAAGGCACGGAATTTCGGCTCGATGAAGCCGAAAAGATCATTTTCTCTAAGTCTATGATTGTGAATAGACATGCGGATAGCCATGATGTTTTGTCGGTCTTTAATCAGGTGAGTGACTATCAAGAGATGTCGCGTACTCCTGGTTCGGCTAGTGAATTTATTCAGATTTTGCAGGAAAGGCATGCTGATCTTATGGCTGAGCGTCCAGACAAACATCCTGGACAGTTAAAAGAAATGGGTAATCAGGCTGGGGGAACGGTTTTCGTATCACCAAAGGATGTTATTGGCACGCTGACTCAAGGGTTTTCGTTATATCAAAACCTGCCGGTTGGCATGCCACGGGCAATCTTTATGCAATTTTTAATCGCAGAGTGTCATCCATTCGATGATGGAAACGGAAGAGTGTCACGGATTATGATGAACGCTGAGCTGCATGCGGATGAGCAGTACAAGCTACTTGTGCCAACGGTGCATCGTGAAAGCTATCTTAATGGGCTTAGACAGGCTTCGCGTGAAGGCCGTTTTAAGACATTGGCAAAAGTGTTTTATCAATTGCAGCACTACAGTGCTTCCATCGATTGGCTGGATTACGGTGAGGCTCGCGATCAGCTTGAAGCGCATCAAGCACACCTTCATCCAGATCAAGGGATTGCTGAGTTCAATCGACATATAAGACAGTTTAAATTTACCTGTTGATTTCCGGTCATGTAGGAGCCCGGTCCCCAGGCGAATGTTCGAATTTTAATAGGAATCAGATTACATGCTGAAATACAAAGCCCTCATCATAGCTGTTCTCTTGGGTATGATGATCCCTTATGCCTATGGCGACAGGCGGGAGATAAAGGTTGATTTGCAGGTGACCACCGGGTCTCAACCAAGTGTACGGCTTTCCTGGGATCAGCAGCCGGGGTCTGCAGCGGAGATGCAGGTCACGGTCTATCGCCGGGAACTGGGTGTAAAAAGTGGTTTTTGGCACGGCAATGTTTGGGATGGCAGCAAGGCCAGAAATTTCAGTGAAATGACGCTGTTTGAAGAACTGGCTGTCTTGCCGCCATCAGTTACTCGGTACACCGACTCTGATGTAGTGACGGGCAAGCATTATGAGTATCGTGTTCATCGTCCAGCCTTGGCGAGCCGAAAATACGAGCAGGCCGCCACCTATGCAGCTGTTAGTATGGATGCACCCCTGGAAGATCAGCCTGGCACCATTTTGTTGGTGATTGATGAAACCCTTGCAGATGAAATGGACCTTGAGCTGCGTCTACTGGAGCTGGACCTTGCCGGAGACGGCTGGGGGGTGACTCGCCTGTTAACCCCGCCGCACAACCAGGGTGATCATCAAGTCCTGTATAGCCGCATACAGGAGGCCAGTCTGGCTGATCCTGACATTAAAGGTTTGTATCTGTTCGGTAAGGTGCCTGTCGCACGCTCTGGCTTTTCTGCACCGGATGGCCATAGAGATACCGCGCATGAAACCGATTTGTATTATGCGGATCTGCAGGGTAACTGGCTGGATATTCTGCGTTTTTCAGATGCGGATAATAATATAAAAGGCGATGGTAAGTTCGATCACACCGGTCTTCCCCGGGCTGTAGATCTGATGGTTGGGCGGGTGGATTTATCGCGATTAAATGCGGTTCAGAAAAGTGAAGTTGAGCTGCTGCGTGACTATATCCATAAAACACATGCGTGGCGTAATGGTGATCGACAGGTTCCTTATCGTGCCTTGCTAAACAGCGGCCACCTTTTTCAGGAGCATAGCTGGGCGAGAACTCTGTTCGGGGCAGGTAACGTTAATGCTGCCAGTTTTCAGCCGGAACTCAATACGGAAGCCTATCTGTGGGCAATGAATTTTGGTCACTATAGCGGTTCCAGTAGGGAGCATTATGGTGATGTGAATAACCGTGCGCTGTTTTTCCTGAACTTTGGCAGTGGTAAGCAGAAGTGGCACGGAAGAAATAACCCTATGCGTATGTTGTTGGCGCAGCCGGACTGGGGGTTGGCAGCAGGATGGGGTGCAAGACCAGCATGGCATATGCACCAAATGGCTGCTGGTTGGCCGGTGGGCCGGTCACATAAACGCACGGTCAATAATGCCCACAATGGTGGTGAGTTTTTCCCTGGTGGTCGATATTCACATCTTGAAAGTCAGGTGCATATCAATCTGATGGGCGATCCGACTTTACGCTTGCATGTGTCTCAGCCGCCCCGAGGGCCTTCGGTGTCTCGTGTTGCAGGCTTAGCGACCTTGACCTGGCAGGCACCTTCCGCCAATGAGCCGATTGGCTACCATATCTATCGATCTGATAAGGCGGCGTCAGGGTATCAGCGACTGACTGAGTCGATGCTGGCAGCAGATGAGTTGCAGTTTGTCGATGGGGGTGCACCTGAAATAGGGGAGGTGTATTACCAGATTCGGGCCGTTCATAGTAATGAAACCCGCAGTGGTGTTTATGAACTTGCCTCCCGGGCGGCGTATGTCTGGCTGGCAGACGGCGCGAATAGCTATACATCACCCGTCGCGCCTCCACCTGCGGATCATTTTGCAACTTCCGAGGTACCTTTGCCGCTGGATATACCGGGTGCAGATGACGCTTCGGCTATGCATGTGGTGATCCTTGAACACCCAGAGAATGGCTTGATCCGTTGGGAAGAGGGGGAACCGGTTTATGTGTCTAATCCTGGTTTTGTTGGCACAGACAGGATGGTGTATCGCTTGTTTGATGGGGTAGGGCAGAGTGAAGCCGCCACCCTTGAAATTAATGTTAATCGCCCGGAGACCGGGCTCCCACAAGATGAGATGATGTAGGAGCTCGCTCCGCGAGCGAATTCGATCACCCGGAGACCGGGCTCCTACAGGATGAGATGATCTTTTATAAGGAGTTTTGCATGCTGCGTTGGATTTTGTACAGCCTGGTTGGTTTTGTTGTTCTTGTATTGGTTAGCGTTGAGGTTGTACTTGATCACCAACCCTTTATAACTGAATTGGGTGCGCCGACACCTGAAGATGTTCAGTATACGCGTGGCTTTGTTGAGCATATACGTGCCGTGACCGAGGGGCGTGCAGAGGCTGATGAAGTTGTTGTTATAACTGAAGCTGAGGCAAATTCACTGATGCGTGTGGGGACGCGTATGTTGCCGAGAGGTAGTGGTCGTGTGACATTGACTGATGAGGTTGTCTGGGTTGAAGGTTCTCTTCAGGTTCCCTGGCCACTGGGGTCACGTTGGATCAATGTTGCCGCTGCTGTTGTCCCCTTTAAGGATCAGCTTTCTTTAAATCATCTTATTGTAGGGGGTATCAGGTTACCTCCTGATCTGGCGCTGGATATTGGGCGATTTGGCGCTAATGTGCTATCCGGCAAACAGCTTGGCTCTATTATTTTGGGTGCCGCTTCAGAGATGCTGATTGAAAATGATGCCATGGTGTTTAGTCTGGCTTTATCACCTGATGACCGAGGCGATGCCCTGGACGGTATTTTTGGTGTGCTAAGGGGCGGCGAAATGCCCAGCTCAGATCTGTTTGTGGAATACTATGTTGCACTGAGAGATTCGATGGAAACAGGTGAGCTTCCGCAAACCGGAAGTTTCGCTCCCTATATCCGCTATGCCCTTCAAGCTGCACTTGATGGTGATGAGGATGTATTGCTGGCAGACAGGTATACCGCTTCCATGCTTGCATTGACCTGGGCGTGTGGCTCTGTACATACCGTAATGTCTATAGGGCGTCTGGGCGCTGTCCCCGATGAATCTGAACAAGGTTGGAAAAACACTTGTAACAGGCTGACTTTTCATGGCCGTGAGGACTTGCGCCGCCACTTTATAACGGCAGCAGCTATTCAGGCTATTAGTAATCGGGGTGTTTCAGTTTCTGCAGGTGAGTTCAAAGAGTTACTTGACTCAATAGGCTCCGGGCGTCATTCAGGTTTCGATTTTACTGATATTGTGGCAAACAACTCCGGAATCCGTTTATCCAATCGAATGATGGCTACATCTGCGGATCAGTGGCCTAAGTTGCTTGAATTGATTCAGACCGATGCTGACCTTGTTACAAGTTTGGATGGTATACCCGAAAGAATGCCGCGTGAAGAATTCGAACGACAGTATGGTGATGTTGATAGTGACGAATACGCAGAGATGATTGAGCGTATAGAGGCTCGTATTGGACGTTTACCTTTGCATGCTCTGTAGATATTTCAGGAAGGTAATCGCCCGCAGCCGTGCGGGCGGTGTGTTCAGAAACAGGATCAGGCTTTACGGGCCGCTTTACGACGGATGCCAATAACACCTGCTATACCAGCCAGGAACATCCAGGCGGCAGCGGGTAAAGGCACTTCATTCACACTAATGGCGTTGAGTGCCCAGTGTTGACCATTTCCAATGACGTTGGAGGCTCGCAAAAAATCATTGCCTGTGGCGATACTGAAACTTGTCAGCCCCAGCCAGTTGGCCTGGAAGACGCTGGCGGCTGTATCTACAAACAGTTGAGCTGTATTAGTCAGGACGGCGCCACTATAGCCACTGATTGTTAGAGTTTGTGAGCCCCATGCGCCTGCGATAACAAAACTGTTCAGATCAAAGGTGCCTGGGCTGTTCCAGTCGAAAGTTGTTAGAGGGGCTGCATTACCATTGTAGGCGATATAGGGTCCCCCCGTAGCGCTGGACACACTTGCATAGCCGCTGTTGGTCAGACCGGAGGCTTCAGTGTTATCCATATAAAAGCTTGGGCTTAAGGTGAGCTGAGAGCTGCCACCTGCATTGAAATGAATAGTCGCGGCCTGTGTCAGTTGGCTGGCACAGAGTAGCAGTACTGCTATAAGCATCGTTCTCATGATGTGTTCCTCATTCATGATAGATTTTATTGTGATCAATCCCAGGTGTTTACTGCACATTTTCCGTGGACTGAGGCTCTTGGATCGGTTGAGCCGAACTGATTATTACAGATGCACAATATTTAAACAAATGTTTCTCTAATGCTATCTGGTTGTAACTTTTTGTTTTTAAATGCCATGTTTTGGTTTTTGTTAGATTTTTGTATAAATGAAAGGTTTAGTAAGAAAATTACTATTAATTTCATATTGGTGTTTGAAAAGTATTGTACTACGGACCGATGTTTGAGCTTATGTTATTGTATATAGTTGGCTTAGATCAGTAAGCCGATAGGAAGTGTTTCGGATATTCGTTTGAATTATTCAAACATGTGATTGAAATTTGTAGCAGGAAAGTTGCTGGCCAGTGTAGCGACCCATAGGGTGGCACTAGTCAGAACCTGCTGATTGATTAGTGAATTATAAACAAGGATACATTTCATGAACAAAGTTATTCAGTTGGCGGCAGCAGCTGCTCTGGTTTTCTCTGTAGCGGCCCCGGTATCGGCGGCGTCTATTGGTTTGAGTTTTACGGGCGGTAATTCAGGTGCCCACAACTCTCTCACATATAACTATGGTGATGATCAGTTAACAGTAAGTGGTTATTCTGGTTTTAATAGCGGATCTATCTCTGGATCTTCTGTGCAAACCTGGAATGGCTGGGGACTGGGTATGCCAACTAACAATGCAGTCAATAGCAATGGCGCGCATCGTGTTTCAAATAACGAAGTTCGATACCGTGATGGACGCCGTAGGGTAACAGAGCGTCAGTACCAGATGGTTATGTTTGACTTTGGTCGCGAAGTTTCTCTGGATAGTTTCACCGTAGGTGATGCGGTCTACACGAACAATAACTGGGCTAGCGTTCTGGCGTATACAGATACGGCTCCGCTGACCACGTTGAATGGTAAGAAATGGTCTGATCTGCTGACAAGTGGTTTTTCAACTGCTGGTGATGCGGACACCTATACTGGTGTTACTCAGGGAACTCCGAAACTGGTTGAAGGTGGCCTGACATCCCAGTATTGGTTGGTGGGTGTTTATAATGCCGTCTTCAGTGATAGCCTCTGGGAACTTATGACGAAGGGTTTAAGCTGACGGGTCTCAGCTTCTCTACCGTTGATATAACCGAAACACCGCTTCCTGCCGCAGCCTGGTTGTTCCTGACTGGCCTGGCTGGCATGGGTTGGGTGAAAAAACGCAAAGCCAAGCGTGAGCAGTTGGCTTTAGCCGCCGCGTAATTCTTCGCTGTAGGAGCCCGGTCCCCGGGCGATTGTTTTTCTGTGGGAGCCCGGTCTCCGGGCGAATGCTCTTCGCTCGCAGAGCGAGCTCCTACAGCGATGCTCCTACGGGTGGTGTATGTTGTGGGAGCCCGGTCTCCGGGCGAATGCTACTAGGGTAATAAAATGAAAAAACTAGTTGTTTTGATGGTTATCAGTGTGTGTCTGATGGCGGGTAAGCTCTTTGCAGCACCTGTTCCGAGCAATACGGGTGGTTGTTCGGGCTTTAGCTTGTCTGGTGGGGATTGCTTGTTGTCGGGATCCACCAAAGGCTCGGCAGGGACCAATCTGACCAGTAATGCTGATAATAATGGCTTTCTTATTAATCCTGTCGGTGAAGGTTACACTTATGTAACTAAATTCGAAGGTGGTAATACGATTTGGACCAGTCGGCGCGGGGTGACTACTATTACCCTTCCTGAGTCGATTAGTTCTATGTTTTCTCAGATTGCTATAGGTATCAAGCAAGGCCCAACCTGGGCGGTGTTTATGATTGATACGGCTCTGGGTAGCTATGAGTTTAATCAGAATGACATCTCTAATGTAACCTTTTACAGTACTGATAGTCTGTCCGAAGTACCACTACCCGCCGCTGCCTGGTTGTTCCTGACTGGCCTGGCTGGCATGGGTTGGGTGAAAAAGCGCAAAGCCAAGCGTGAGCAGTTGGCTTTAGCCGCCGCGTAATTTTTTCCCTGTAGGAGCCCGGTCTCCGGGCGAAGGTTTTTCGCTCGCGGAGCGAGCTCCTACAGGTGGTATATATTTGTGGGAGCCGGTCTCCGGGTGAATGTTTTTCGCTCGCGGAGCGAGCTCCTACAGCGAGCTCCTACAGTGGGCTCCTGCAGGTTGTATACAATCTATGTGCATTGCAAAATAAATAAATTTTTCTAACGTTTGTTAGAGACATAGGACGTTCATTTTTGTAGTCTAGAATCAGTTTTTCTGAAACTAAAAACTTCGCGTTTTACTGGCCGCAGAGTTATGGAAGCGCGTGCAGTGACTATTGAAAAGGGAATGTTCTATGCAAGCACTATCAATATCTACGCTGGTTTCAGCGTATTTTCAGAAAGTACCTGATCCCGGTGTGGCAGCTCAGCGAGTTGCCTTTGGTACATCCGGGCATCGTGGCACATCGCATAATGCGTCGTTCAATCAGGCGCACATCTGGGCAATCACACAAGCTATTATTGAATACCGCACCGCAGCAGGCATCTTTGGTCCTTTATATCTGGGTATCGATACACATGCGCTGTCAGAGCCTGCTTATGGCAGTGTGATTGAGGTTTTGATTGCACAGGGTGTAGATGTCTGTGTGCATCCAGAGGGTGGATACACGCCAACTCCGCTTATTTCCCATGCTATTTTGCAGCACAATTTGCATCAGCCCGAGGCTTTGGCTGACGGATTGTGATTACGCCTTCGCATAATCCGCCGGGTGATGGCGGGATTAAGTACAACACACCTGATGGTGGTCCGGCGGCTTCTGAGGTGACGCGTGAGATTCAGGATCGTGCCAATGTGTTGCTGGAGAAGGGGCTTAAGGAGATTAAGCGTGTCTCTTCAGAGGTGGCGCAAAACGCTGTACGTGCGTTTGATTATGTCGGGTTGTATGTATCCCATCTTCCTGAAGTGATTGATATGGCGGCGATTGAAGGTTCCGGTTTGCGCATTGCCGTTGATCCGATGGGTGGAACGGCGTTGGAAGTTTGGCAGGCGATAGCGCAACGCTTTAAAATCAATCTGACTATTGTGAATGAAAGCCAGGATCCTACTTTTGCTTTTATGCCCCCGGATCATGATGGCCAGATTCGTATGGACTGTTCCAGTCCGCAGGCGATGGCAAACCTGCTCAAGCTAAAGGATCAGTTTGATCTGGCGCTGGCTAACGATCCTGATGCGGATCGCCATGGTATTGTTGATGCTCAGGGCCTGATGAACCCAAATCACTATCTGGCGGTCGCGGTCGACTACTTGTTGACGCATCGACCTCAGTGGGATGAGAGTCTGGCTGTGGGTAAAACCCTGGTGAGTTCGTCCATTCTGGATAGAGTCGTCAGCAAGCATGGTCGTGTGCTTTATGAAGTACCCGTCGGATTTAAGTGGTTTGTTGAGGGGCTGCATCAGAAGCGCCTGGCTTTTGCGGGTGAGGAGAGTGCTGGCGCCAGTTTTCTGACCATGGCTGGTGAACCTTGGTCAACCGACAAGGATGGCATCATTCTGTGTTTGCTGGCGGCTGAAGTGTTTGCTGTAACCGGTAAGTCGCCGAGTCAGTATTACGCTGAGTTGACTCAAACCCTGGGTCTGCCACATTACAAGCGTATTGATGCACCGGCCACTGCCGCTGAGAAAAAAGTGTTGGGTTGGTTGCAGGCTTCGCATATCCGCTCTTCGCACCTGGTGGGTGAGCCGATCACCGATATTCTGGTGAAGGCTGCCGGTAATGCTGAGTCTATTGGTGGTGTGAAGGTGATGACCGTCAATGGTTGGTTTGCCGCCCGTCCCAGTGGTACTGAGTCAATCTATAAAATTTACGCTGAAAGCTTTGTGGATCAGGATCATCTGGATCAGTTGGTGAGCGAAGCCAGGGTTATTGTGGATGACATGTTGTCTAATCTGGCGTGATTAATCGCTATGCCAAAAGCCCGCTCTGCGGGTTTTTTTGTGTGCAAAGAAAAAACACTTAATAATCATAGGTTAATAATTCAAACATATTTGGATTGTCTAAATCTAGCTGTAAGCCTCATGTTTACTGGCAATGTACTTCAGTACAATACCATTATTCAAACCCGTGCCTATAATTAGTGCATAGAAAGGACTCCTCAAAATGAATTGAAGCTAGAAAGCTTCTGCAGTAATTATAATTTAGAGGTAGCTATCATGAGCCCCCAAGTCGCAACCATCGTAAGCCTTACTGGTGAAGTTTCTGCTCGCGCAGAAGATGGCACTATACGTGTACTGACACAAGGAGATGCCCTCTTTGCGGGCGAAGTCCTGATTACTGCTGATGGATCTCAAGTTGTTTTAGATTATGGCAATGGTGAACTTGTCAGCCTGAACGGTCCGCAAAGTTTACAGTTGACGGAAAACCAGATCACGGCATCAGCCCTGAACCGGTTGAAAGCGAAGTTACAGATCCGAGTGTGGATGCGATCCTTGCGGCCTTGGAGGGTGATGGTGATCTGTTGGATGAGCTGGAAGCACCAGCTGCCGGTGCCGAAGGCGCACCCGAAGGCGGCGGTGGCTCGTTTGTCCGCTTGATGCGAGTTTCTGAAAGTGTTGATCCTTTGGCATTTCAGTTTGAACAACAGGCTGTCACCAATTTTGATGCACCTATTGGCGATGCGGGTGTTGGTGCAGCGGCTGAAGAACCTGTCAATGGACTGCCCAGCGCCGGTGACGTGACCATTGCGGTCGATGAAGATGATATTGCCTATGAAAGAGGACCTGATTTTTGGGAAACCTCATGGTTTGATGCTTTTGCCAACAGTATAGATTTTCCGGGTGGTCTCTATCATAACGGTAATAATGATGGAGCCTTTGGTGATGACCTGCCACCGAATTCACCCACAACAATGGTTGGCACCCTCGACTTTTCCTATGGTCCTGACGGTGTTGGCAGTCTGACTTTTAACCTGCCCACTGAAGATTTGACATCTGGCGGACAAGAGTTGCAGTACTGGTTGTCTGAAGACGGAACTACTCTGGTCGGTTATGTCGGACAGATTAATGAAATCCCTGTCCAGGGTGATTTTCCTTTTGAGGGTGAAAACCCTTCTCAGGGCGATTTTCCTTCTCAGGGCGAAGAAGGCTCTTCGGTCAAGGTTATTTTCTCGGCAGAAATTACTGACATTTTAACGGGTGGCTATTCCTTCACACTTTACGGCCCTCTCGACCATCCCGATAACAGCACTGAAGACAACATTCAGCTGCCCTTGTCATTTACCGTAACAGACAGTGATGGTGATGCGGCTACCGGTACTCTTCTGGTCAATGTTGATGATGACAGTCCGGTGATGACTGCTGATGGCACAGAAGTGGAGATGCCAACACTGACCGTGGATGAGTCTCCAGTTGGCAGTGGTGATGCAGATGGTTCTGGCATTGTCGAAAATCCACAATCACTGGCTAATCATAACCTTGCCAGTGCTATCAATCTGGACGGCCACTTCACTCTGGGCACTAATCCTGATGTCCAGGATTCGGAGAATACCCCCTTTGTTTCCATTCATGCTACCGGTAATAATGCGGCAGACTACTATGCCTTCACCGTTACCGAGCCGGGTAGTACCGCGGTGTTCGACGTCGACTATGGCAGAAACCACGGAGGCAGTTTTGATCCCTATATCCATTTGTGGAATTCGGATGGAACCCGCATAGCCTATAATGATGATGCTTCGACTGCTCTGGGTGATGGCGGTAGTAGCCATGCTTTTGACTCCTACCTCACCTATACTTTCGCCACCCCCGGTACTTACTATATTTCTGTTGGTCAGTTCCCTGGTGGCAGCAACCCGGATAACCCGATTCCGACCGGTGGCACCTACCAGCTTCAGGTTTCATTGACCAACGCCGTTGTGGGTGGTGCTGATGGCGTCTGGACCACCTCCGCTGATTTCTCCGGTAACTTCGATGTAGCTTATGGCGCTGACGGCCCCGGTAGTGTGAGCTATGCGCTGTCACTGGCTGGCGAACAGATGGGTTCCGGCCTGTTTGCTCTTGATCCGGAAAATACTACCGAAGGTGAATTGGGTCAGGGTGCCGAGATCATGCTGAGCATGAACGGCGATACTATTGTCGGTATGGTTGGTGACACTGAATACTTCCAGATTGCCGTCGATGGCGATACCGGTGTGGTCAGTTTTACCCGTTTTGAAAACGTCTGGCATTCCGATACCTCTGATCACGATGATGCAGCCTGGCTGAATGCAGCTGTGGGCAGCATTCTGCTGACAGCGACTGCAATTGATGCAGATGGTGACACCTCATCTGCCAGCCTCGACCTGAGTTCCGAAATTTTCTCGATTGAAGATGATGGCCCGACTGCTGCTTTGGCAGAGGGCCTCGAAGTTATGCCCCAACTGGTGGTGGATGAGTCTGCTTTACCCGATGGTGGGGATGGCATTCGCAGTGATTCCGCCGACTTTTCGGTCTACTTTGCCACAGGTGACGATATCGACTTCGGTACCGATGGCTCTGGTAGTGTGAACTATGCCTTTGTATTGAATACAGGCGAAGGTGCAGAGAGTGTTGGTAGTGGTCTGTTTGCGCTGGATTCGACGGATACCAGTGACGCAGATGGTGATGGCATCGGACAGGGGGATGAAATCCAGTTAAGTGCCAATGCAGCTGGCACAGTAGTGACCGGTAGTGTTGGTGAGGTGGTTTACTTCACGCTGACCCTGGATCCTGAATCTGGTGAAATTGAATTCGAGCAGTTTGCCAATATCTGGCACAGTGATACTGCTGAGCATGATGATGCTGAAACACTCCTGCTGGAAGAAGGCACTCTGCTTCTGCAGCAGACCGTAACAGATGCTGATGGTGACAGTGATAGCGTTGAGTTCGATCTGGGTGCGGCCGGTGCCTTCAGTATTGAAGATGATGGCCCGACTGTAACTATTGAGCCAGCCGTTAGCTACACACTGGCTATCACCAATTATGGTGAAACCTCAGCGGGTTACAACAACAGCTTCGGTTATTACATCAAGGATGCAGATGGCAACCCCACAACAGGTGCCGTGGTATGGGATAATGTTAAAAACTTTACCGACAGCAGTGTGACTATTACGGGTTACACACCGGATCAGGTAGGCTTTTTCATCCTTCCAAATGGTGATCGTCTCAACGGTAGCCTGGAGCCAAACACTGAGGTGGTATTTGTTCAGGATGGCTCGGGCAATTGGCAGGCGGTAACTACCGGCGGTACAGAGCTGGTCGGGCAGGGAACCAACGTGCTGTTTGATGTCGGCGCACTCAATGCCGATGGGCTTGACCATGTCCAGGACAATGCTAAACCAGGCAACCTGAACTGGGAGGATCTCCATGGTGGTGGCGACAACGATTACAACGACGTCAATATCGGTGTTGTCTGGTCGTCTAACCTGCCTGTGCTGACTACCCAGGATGCTGAAACCATCGGAGATCTTACCGATGAAGCAAGTGCCGCTTTTGCTTCCTTCTTTACGCTTGTCAGTGATGCCGGCACCGATGGCCCTGGCAGTGAGTCCCTGGCTTACAGCCTGTCAGTGACTAATTCCGACTCCGGCTTGAGCAGTGCTGGTCTTGCCATCACCTTGTTCCTCATTGATGGCAAGGTTGTGGGTTCTACAGCCGCCGCTATCGGTGATGTAAATACCGAAAACACGGTGTTTGATATCAGCGTGGATGCCGGTGGCAACGTTAAACTGACTCAGTATGCCGAACTTGATCACGTCGGTGAAAATGCCGACGGCGATGCATTCAATAACAGCGCTAACCTGCTTGGCTTGCCAGAAGGTACTATCGCTCTTACTGCTGCAGCTAGTGTGACTGACGCTGATGGCGACGCTGCCAACGCAGCGCAGACTCTGGACATTAGTAGCGCGTTTAATTTTGAGGACGATGTGCCTTCGATCGATGCTCAGACACGGGTCGAGTTACTAAGTGAATCTTTCGAGACTTTCTCTGGCACCAATGGTTGGGCTGTGGTGAAAGGCGATAATGGAACTATTATCGGTAACAACGGTGTTGTGTGGACGGTCAATTCCGCAGGTATTGAAATTCAGGCAGGAAACACTGGGGGCAGTACTGCGTCCGATGGAAACTACCATGCTGAGCTTGATCCTTACAGCAATGACGGTAACACAACGCTTTCAACTGTTGTTGAACTGCCTTCCTCTGAGGTGACACTGAGTTTCGACTATAAGCCAAGACCCGGCCATGTCGCGGACAGCGATATGAAAGTTTTCTTGGGTGATTTGGAAATCATTATCGACGCCCAGTCAGATGGTAGTATTGCGATCAGCTCTCCTGACAATGTTGCGGTTGAGCAGAATCCAAACAATAACGGTTGGACCACTATTTCGCTTACTTTTAGCGGCTTGGCAGCGGGCTCAACTCCGCTTAGCTTTGTTGGTCTCGGTTCCGATGATAGCTATGGCGCCTATCTCGATAATATCAACATGTTTGCCGATACGTTTGGGTTAGCTGTTGATGAATCAGATCTGGACACAGATGCCACAGCGAACGTTAGCAGTTTCTTTGAAGGTGCATTTGGCGCTGATGGCGCTGGTGACATTGCTTATACCTGAACCTGAATCAAGGTGCATCGGGTCTGGTTGATACTGCAACTGGCAATGAGGTTTTCCTTTTCCTGGAGAATGGAATCGTTGAAGGTCGAGAAGGTGTGAATGCCATCGCCGCTGAAACTGGCGCGGTTGTGTTTACACTCGATGTTAATAGTAGTACGGGTGAGGTGACCCTTGATCAGATCAGAGCTTTAATGCATTCTGATGACACCACACCAAATGATGCTGTCCTGCTTACAGCAGGCTTGGTAGACCTGGTGGCTACTATCACTGATGGTGATGGTGATAGTAAATCAGCCAAAATTGATGCCAGTGCAGCTATTCGTTTCTATGATGATGGCCCATCGGCTGAAAACTTTGTCTATGGTAATGATGTGGCTGTTGGTGTTAGTGATTATGTGCTGGCAGCTGACGCGGTTGCCGCTCTGGGTATTGATGTGGGCTCGGATGGCTATCTGAATGGCAGCCTGCAAGGTGCTGTTCAGTTCAGTGCGGGTAATCTGGGTGGTAGTCTTTCAATTGGTGCCTCTGGTGAGTTGTTGTATACGCCACCAGACGCGCTGCAGCAAAGTCAGCAAGAAACCTTCAGCTACACAGTTGTTGATGGTGATGGTGATTCGGTCCAGCGCTCTGTATCTATTGGTCTGGTCGAGAATACACCCCCCATGGCTGATCCAGTTTTGACCAACGCCAGTGTCGCTTTCGGTAGCCTTCCTGCAGGTTTACCAGAAGACGCTGTATTCGTTAAACAGTTTAGCGTGGGTGGCGGGTTGATTCGGCTGAAGCAGGCTTGTCATCACCCTCTGTAGCGGAAACGGATGCGTCTCTGGGTGGTCAGGATCAGGAAACTCTGGAGTCCAATCTGGTATTCCAGGTTACCGATCTTCCGACTTACGGTACCTTGTATCTGAATACAGGTAGCGGCTATGTGCCCTTTGATGCAAGTGATCTGGCTGGCAGCACGTTCTCAGACGATGCTGACCTTTATTGGGTCGCTACACCGGGTGACTTACAGTCGGCTCTGTCTGATCAACCAGCTCTGTCTCTGAGTGGCAACTCACTGTCTGGTTGGCAAGCACATGGTGTAACGCTTCATGGCTATACCATGGATGGACAGAGCGATGCATCTACATTGAAGTTCACCTCTGAAGGTGTGGGTATTGATGGCAGCAGCTTTGGTCAGGAGCAGGTTCCTAACCAGCTTGGCTATCGTGATGGTAATTCAGAGACTATTATCCTCGACTTTGCCAATCCGGTCGGTGAAGCCGAGATTGCAGTTGGCCGATTGATCTTTAATGAGCATGAAGTAGGCCGTGTAGAAGCGTTTCTGAATGGTACTTCTGTTGGCAGTTGGACCTTTACCGGTAGCAGTTCATCAGCATTACTCAGTGGAGCACTGATTGACTTTACGCCATCATCTGGTTTCGATACGTCTAAAGGAACTGGTAATGGTAGTGGTGCATTTACGCTGAGTGGCGTGGTATTTGATCAGTTGCGCTTTACTGCAACCGAGTATGGTGACGGCGGTAGCGCTAATACAAACGACAGCAGTGATTATTTCTTGCAGAGCGTCAGCTTTAAAGAGATCCCATCGGCTGAGTTTCAGTATCAGGTGACCGATGAGGCTGGTAATGCCAGTGATCCGGTGATTGTTCAGATAGACATGCTGACAGACACTTCAGTTCCGGATAGCGTACCTTCTGACTGGACTGATGATACGCCTCCTGCTGATATTATTCTGGGTGCATCTGCGCACAACAGTGGTAATGGCCAGGGACAGGGCAACTCTGGCACCTATGCTAATCAGGGCCAGAGTGGTCGCTTGGATAACGATGCGATGACTAAAGGTCCTCATTTAGTGACTCTTAGCACTGAAGGTTTCCTTGCTGTAGACCACAATGGCAATGATAACCCTGCCATGATTGAGCAGCCTGAAGCCTTGTTGCTGCAGTTTAAAGAGGGACTGAACAGCATTCGCTTTGAAGTGCAAGGTGATCTGGGTAACTCTGCAACCTTCTCGCTGTTTGATGCCGACGGGAACCGTATTGGTGATCCGGCAGCACTTGAGCTCATGGATGACGGAACGTTGGTATTTGAGTCATCAGACTCCTTTAGCTATCTGGCTATTGATGGGTCACAAGGCTCATCCTTTGCCATCAAGCCAGTGGGTTACAGCTATACCAACACAGATGGCGAAATTGTCGGTAGTACTGGCGATGATTATCTCTTTGCAACAGATGCCGATGATGTTCTGATTGGTGGTACTGGCGCTGATACATTCAAGTGGACGCTGGATACCCAGGGTGGTGACGATGTTGTCATGGACTTTAATGTGGCAGATGGGGATGTATTGGATGTCGCCGACCTTCTTCAGGGTGAAGAGCATGGAGACCTCACTGATTATATCAGTGTGACTGAGTCTGCTGAAGGTACATTGATTGAACTGACACCACAGGGTGATGGCTCTGGTGCAACTCAATCCATCATGCTGGATGGTGTATCCTTTACCGATCTGGGAATTGATACCGGCACCATGACCACTGATGAAGCCATTATCGACCACTTGGTTAACAGCGGCCACATCAACATCGACCAGTAGAAACCCGGTCCTCGGGCGATTCTGCTCTTTGTGGGAGCCCGCTCTGCGGGCGATCTATCCCATCTTTCGCTCGCGGAGCGAGCTCCTACAGGGGGATTTCTCACCTTCTGTAGGAGCCCGCTCCGCGGGCGAATGTTCCGGGCAATATGTCTTACCGCTTCGGTAAAACATCCTTCAGCTTCGCATGAACTCCACGCAAACATTCTTCCGTGGTTTTCCAGTCAATACATGCATCAGTCACCGATACGCCGTGCTTAAGGTCACAGAGGTTGGCCGGGATGGACTGGTTGCCCCATTCCAGATTGGACTCAATCATCAGGCCGATGATGGACTGGTTGCCTTCGAGAATCTGGTTAGCAGCATTTTCTGCAACCAGCGGCTGTAGCGCCGGGTCTTTGTTGGAATTGGCGTGGCTGCAGTCAATCATGATGTTGTTACTGAGCTTGGCCTTTTCCAGTGCCTGTTCGCACAGACGTACACTGACTGAATCGTAATTCGGTTTGCCGTTTCCGCCGCGCAGTACCACATGGCCATAGGCGTTGCCGCGTGTTTTGACGATGGATACCTTGCCTTCTTCATCTATACCGAGGAAATTGTGCGGGTGGCACACGGATTCCATCGCATTAATAGCAACAGTAAGCCCTCCATCGGTACCATTTTTAAAGCCCACGGCGCAAGACAAACCGGATGACATTTCACGGTGAGTCTGGGATTCTGTAGTGCGCGCACCAATAGCCGACCAACTGATCAGGTCCTGCATATATTGGGGCGAGATAGGATCAAGCGCTTCGGTGGCCAGTGGTAAGCCCATGTCGGACAAGTCGATCAGCAACTGGCGCCCGATACGCAGACCTTCTTCGATTTCAAACGAGTCATTCATGTGCGGATCGTTAATCAGGCCTTTCCAGCCTACGGTGGTGCGGGCTTTTCAAAATACACACGCATGACCAGATACAGCGAATCTTTAACTTCTTCAGCCAGTGCTTTCAGGCGACGACCATATTCCAGGGCGGCTTCCGGATCATGGATAGAGCAGGGACCGATCACCACCATCAAGCGCTTGTCTTTGCGGTCCAGAATATCTTTTACCACCTGACGCTCACGAATAACTGTGGCAACAGCATTTTCACTCAAGGGCAGTTTGGCTTTAAGTGCGCGTGGTGTAATGATCGGTGTGATGGATTCAATACTGAGGTCTTCTAAACGTGTATCGGTCATCTCTGTTAGTTCCTGAAAGCAGATAGATTCGTAGGGGTATTTTTACATATCCCCGCACGGCTTATAAGAGGAAATAGGTATAATATCGACTATTGGAACGATAGGACCGCTTAATGGTCTGATTCTGCAGATTGAAGCGCACCCGGGTTGAAGGATACATTGTGTTAAAACCGATATTGATATTTCTCACGATCATTTTGCTAAGCCTGTCAAACCTTGTAGGAGCCCAGTCCCTGGGCGAATATTCTCTGGGCAATAATTCGCTCGCGGAGCGAGCTCCTACAATAGGTGGTAATGTAGGAGCCCAGTCCCTGGGCGAATATTCTCTGGGCGATAATTCGCTCGCGGAGCGAGCTCCTACATTGGCTGATAATGTAGGAGCCCGGTCTCCGGGCGATGTTGCTGCGGGCGATAATTCTCTGGGCGATAGGTTTCTCTCAATTTTTAACTCTTCAGGTACTTCCGCTGGCCCTCTGCCGGTTGAAGAGGTGTTTCAGCTGGATACCCGGGTTGTTGCACCAGGTGTTTTTGAGCTGAACTGGAGCATCCATGACGATTATTATCTCTACCGTGATCATCTGAAATTCACCCTGCCAGAGGGTGTTCAACTGGTAGAGAGTTGGCGCCAGGTTGGTGTTACCAAGGATGACCCACTGTTTGGTAAGGTAGATGTCTGGACGGGCCAGGCTGCTGCGGCTTTATTGATCGGCGCTGATGCTGAGGTGGTCGGGAATGCCTCGCTGGAAATTACTTATCAGGCTGCTGGGAAGGGGTATCTGTTACCCGCCGGTAACCGAGTCCGTCCCCTTATCTACTTTACCCCTGGCTGCGGGCCTGAGTTGGCCCGAAGGTATGCCACCTGAGCAGACTTTAGCTGCAGAGTCTTCTGTGGTGTCAGTGGCCGAACATGATCGCTTTACGCAAGTGTTAAGTGGACGTAGTCTGCCCTTGATTCTGGCGGCGTTTTTTGTGGCCGGACTGGCGTTGTCGCTGACCCCCTGTGTGTTCCCGATGATCCCGATTTTGTCCAGTATTATTGCTGGCCAGCAGGAGCGGGTGTCAACGCGTCGGGCGCTGGGGCTCTCCAGTGTCTATGTGTTAGCCATGGCGGTCACCTATACCCTGGTGGGTGTATTGGCAGGGTTATTTGGTGCG
Organism: Nitrincola sp. A-D6; assembly: GCF_000764495.1. GTDB lineage: Bacteria > Pseudomonadota > Gammaproteobacteria > Pseudomonadales > Balneatricaceae > Nitrincola. The sequence continues at coordinate 21,401 of NZ_JRLB01000015.1, read as the reverse complement.
AATATTCAGGCGAGCTTTCAGAATCCCTGGATCATTTCTGTGTTTAGCGCTGTGTTTGTGTTGCTGGCGCTATCCATGTTTGGTTTTTATGAACTACAGCTACCCAGCGGTTTGCAGAACCGTTTGAATCAGATGAGCCGCAGCCAGAAAGGTGGTCAGATAACGGGTGTGGCGGTGATGGGCTTTCTTTCTGCGCTGATCGTCGGCCCTTGTATGGCGGCACCTCTGGCGGGGGCATTGATCTATATCGGTCAGACGGGCGATCCCGTATTGGGCGGTACGGCACTGTTTTCCATGTCGATGGGTATGGGCGTTCCACTGCTGCTGGTAGGTACATCGGCCGGGAAGTTCATGCCCAGAGCCGGAAGTTGGATGAAGGCGATCAAGGCTGGCTTTGGTGTGATGTTGCTGTTGCTGGCGGTATGGATGCTGGACCGGATTGTACCTGTACAAGTCACCATGGCCCTAACGGCAATTGTTCTGATTATTAGCGCTGTGTATCTGAATGCACTGGATAAATTGGCAGATACAGTTAGTGGCTGGCAGCGCTTGTGGAAAGGTATTGGCCTGGTAATGTTGGTGTACGGGGTTGCTTTGCTGCTGGGTTTATTTGCCGGTGGACGTAGCCTGGTGTACCCCTTGCAGGGCGTGGGGCTGGCGGCAGGCCCCGCGGGTGCTGCACAAGGTTCATCGATGCAATTCAATCAAACCGTCACTTCGCTAACAGCGCTTGAGCCTTTGCTGACAGAAGCAAAAGCGGCTCAGCAGCCGGTGATGCTGGATTTTTATGCGGACTGGTGTGTGACCTGTGCTGAGATGGAGTTTGTCACCTTTGCCGATGCCGAGGTTCAGGCGGGCTTGTCTGAGTTTGTCAAAATCAAGATCGACGTGACCCGTAATGATAGCGATTCACGTGCATTGAATCAGCGCTTCCAGGTATTCGGTCCCCCAGCGCTGGTGTTTTTCGATCAACAGGGTCGTGAGCGTCGCGAGTTCGCCGTACACGGCGTCATCGGCCCCCAGCCACTTTTAAACCAGATCGCACCGTTGTTGTAGGAGCCCGGTTTGTGGGCGAAGGTATAATGCCAATGTAGGAGCCCGGTCTCCGGGCGATTGCTTTTCGCTCGCGGAGCGAGCTCCCACAGGTAGAGATTACCCACATATTGTAGGAGCCCGCTCTGCGGGCGATTTTTGTACAGGATGTAGGGTCAGAAAAGCATGTCACCTTGGTCTAGTCGAATAATGACTCGAGTACACGATTGCCTGATTCGCCCGGAGCACTGGCACGTCTAGGAACTGAATCTTCAGTAAAATACTCACTGATTGCATCAGATTGACCATTATAAGCCTGTAAACCGCTGGTTGGATCTATGCGTACCTGGACAACACTATCGGGACGCTGCGGTGCAGATTCTGCTTTGTCCTGCAGGGCTGTGCGCATAAAGTCAATCCAAATGGGTAATGCCGCCGTGCCGCCGTATTCACTACGTCCAAGTGGGGCTGGCTGATCAAAACCCACCCATGCTGTCGCTACCAAATCACGATTGTAACCCGAAAACCATGCATCTATTTGCTGATTGGTCGTGCCGGTTTTACCTGCCAAATCATTTCTTTCTAAAACTTGGGCCCGACGTCCTGTACCCCGACGAATAACATCGGCAAGAATGTCATTAATAATAAAGGCTGTTGATGCTTCGATAATACGGTAGTCTTCGGGTTCACTGTGATTAAGGCGTGTATTGGTGGCTTTGAATGCGTCTCCGGCATTATCGGGGAGCTGTATCGGTAGGCCGTTAACATCGACTTCATCAATATACCAGGGCGAAACCAAGTATCCTCCATTGGCAAACGTAGCATAGCCGGTATTGATCTGAATGGGTGTGGCATCGGCACTACCCAGTGCTAAGGACAAGTTAGCTGGCGTGCGTTGCGGATCAAATCCGAATTTAAGAATATGCTGGTGTGCCGTATTTACACCCACGTCACGCATTAATCGAATTGAAACCAGGTTTTTTGATCGATATAGCGCTTCGCGCAGACGTATCGGGCCTTCAAAGTCGCGGGAGTGATTTTCAGGGCGCCACTCACCAGCCAGGCTCACATCATGGATAACAATAGGAGAGTCGTTGATAACACTGGCAGCGGTATAGTTGTTCTCTAAGGCTACTGCGTATAAAAAAGGCTTGAATGTTGAGCCTGGCTGGCGGAAAGCTTGTGTCACCCGGTTAAATTTATTGTGAGTAAAGCTGAAGCCACCGGACAGGGCGCGAATGGCGCCCGTATCCGATTCCATTGCTATCACTCCACCCTGAACCCGTGGAAGTTGTGTTAGGTGCCAGGTGTAATCATCATGAGGTGCTACACGGATAATATCCCCGGCTGTGAGGACATCAGTTGCCGTTTGTGGTGCTGGTCCCATGGCATTTACTGAACGATAGGCTCGTGCCCATTTCATTGCATCCCAACTGAGCTGATGCTCGCTGCCATCACGCAGCATGATGGTGGCTTCCTGCTCGCTGGTATTAATGACCAGGGCTGGGTGCATATTGGCATGTAGTGGATATTCGCCAAGTAATTCAATGCGCGCTTCCGGGCTAAGGTCTGCAAGATCTACCTGCGCTTCAGGGCCATGATAGCCATGCCGTTCATGATAGGCGATCAGACCGCTGCGCAATGCGTTATCCGCTGCAGTCTGCATAGAGCTATCCAGGGTGGTGGTTACATTGAACCCATCTGTATACGCTTGCTCACCGTACAAGCGGACCATTTCTGCGCGCACCATTTCTGCTACATAAAAGGCGGACAGTTCAATATCGGCTTGATGATAGCGTGCGACCTCAGGCTCCTGAACGGCCGAGTCATATTCTACATCATCTATATAACCCAGGCTGAGCATACGTCCGAGAATCCAGTTGCGTCGCTCAATGGAGCGCTGGGGATTCCTGACAGGGTTGTTGGCTGATGGAGCTTTGGGAAGGCCGGCAATTGTGGCCATCTGACCAAGACTAAGTTCACTGATATCCTTGCCATAATAAATGTTGGCGGCAGCTTGTACGCCATACGCCCGCTGTCCGAGATAAATTTTGTTTACATAGAGTTCCAGTATTTCTTCTTTACTAAGCACTTGTTCAATTCTTAGTGAGAGTATAATTTCATTAAATTTACGCACGAAGGTGCGTTCTGGTGACAGAAAGAAGTTTTTCGCCACCTGCATGGTAATGGTAGATCCGCCTGATTGAATTTCGCCGCTTGAAATCAGTTCAAACGCCGCTCTACTCAGTCCCTTAATATCGATACCTGAATGCTCATAAAAGCGGCTGTCTTCTGCTGCCAGAATGGCATGGCGTAACGTATCAGGAATTTCTGTATAGCTAATTGGAATTCGGCGCTGTTCGCCATACTCTGCCATTAGCTTACCGTCCGCGGAAAAAATTCTCAGTGGAATCTGGAATCTTACGTCGCGAAGTTCGTGTACATCAGGAAGATTAGGTTTATATTGATGTAAGGCAAAAAAAGCGCCAGCAATTATCAGTACAATAATGAATAACGAAAGGCCCACAAAAACCTTAAGCAGGGTAAAAAGTTTGCGCATGGTCACCTTTTTGTCTAATTTCGGTCTAAAATGAGTATTATATCTGTCACTGGGCTTTACAGTATAGCTGACAGGCGTTTAAATTACTGATAAATGGTTTTAGCTGTTAACCTGCAGCATGTTCCGGTACTAACGGAAAAGGATTGAATTGTGGTCAGCTTATTCGGAAAAAAAACATCTGGCTGGATTGGTATCGATATAGGATCATCTTCAGTCAAATTGGTTTCCATGTCAGTCAATGGCAATCAATATCAGATAGATGCCTATGCAATTGTCCCTTTGCCAGCCAGTGCCGTAATTGATGGCAATGTTGAAGAGGTTAAAGAAGTCACGGCGGCTGTTCAGCGCGGGTTGAAAATCTGCGGTGGTAAATATAACTCAGCTGTTGTGGCTGTTCCCTCCTCCGCTGTTATTACTAAACGCATTCAGCTTAGTAATCTGTTTACCGGCATTGAGCTGGAAGACCAGGTTAAAATTGAAGCAGATCAGTTTATTCCCTACCCACTTGAAGAAGTCGCTTTGGATTTTGAGGTCATTGGTCCAGCCAGCAAGGATGCAAATCTTAATGATATTCTGCTGGTCGCATGTCGTAAAGAAAATGCAGATTCGCGTGAGGATTCTGTGAATGCTGCCGGGGTCAAGTGTGAAGTGGTGGATGTCGATACCTATGCGATGGAACGAGTTCTTGCATTGATTGATCAGGCACCGGGTGATCAATTAGTCGCTGTGGTAGATATAGGTGCTTCTACGCTTTGCCTGAATGTGTTTTTGAAAGGCAAACTGGCCTACAACCGTGAACAGGCTTTTGGTGGTAATGATCTCTCTCAAGCCATTCATCAGCAGCATGGTATGTCGATGGAAGAGGTGGATCTGGCTTTTCGTGAAAATACGCTGGATCAGGCCATTGTTGATCAAATGGTTGTACCTTTTACAGATACAGTTATTCAGCAGGTCTCGCGTGCCCTGCAGTTTTTTTACTCGTCAGGTGTACATGGTCAATTGGGTAGGGTGTATATCTGCGGTGGCGTATCAGGCTTGCCAAATCTGACCAAGCGTTTATCCGACGAGTTAGAGGTTGAAACGCAGCTGTTAATACCCTTCAATCATACAGCGGTTAACCGAAAGCTGAATCCTGAGCGCCTCAATCGCGATGGTGCCGTACTGGCTAAAGCCTGCGGTCTGGCTCTTAGAAGTTTCAACCAATAGGACTTGATACTATGGCCCGAATAAATTTAAGACCCTGGCGTGAAGAACGCAACACTTTGCATCAGAAGCGCTTTGTTTCAAACTTATTGGGTTCAGCTGTTCTTGCCGGTATTGCCATTTTTGGTATTAGTTATTACTACGACATGCAGATGGATCGGCAGCAGGCACGTAATGATTATCTGCGTACGGAGAACGCCCGTCTGGACAGGCAGTTGGCTGAGATCAATGAACTCAACCGAATGCGTGATCAATTGCTTGCCCGTCTGCAAGCCATTGAAGACCTGCAGGGTAGCCGACCAATTATAGTGCGCAACTTTGATGAAATGGTTCGTGTATTGCCGGATGACCTCTATTACACGACCGTGAGTCGCACAGGTGAGACGATCACTATTGATGGATTTGCTGAGCAGAACCGTGATGTATCAGACCTGATGCGCCAGTTAAATCGCTCTGACTGGTTCAGTGAACCCAATCTTACCCGAGTGGGAACCTCAAATAACCTCAGGCAATTTAATCTTTCGGTGCCTATGCGTCGCCCGGCTGAGGGAGGGAATGCAGAATGAGTATGAATGCACTGCAAAATGCATTTCGCGGATTTGATATTAATAACCTTGATTTTAAAACAGCAGGTAACTGGCCAATTGGGGTCAAATTTATTTGCTACCTGCTGGCATTCTCGATAGTAGTCGGTGCAGGTGTGCACTTTCTCATCACAGACAAGCATCAGGCTGTTGAGCGCGAAATAACCCGTGAGAACGATTTAAAGTCTCAATTTGAAGATAAGGCATTTCGTGTTGCGAATCTGGATGCTCTGCGTCGGCAAATGGCCGATGTTGAAGAGCGTTTTTCCGAGATACTCAAACAGCTACCTACGGATAAAGAAGTGCCAGGGTTGCTTGAAGATATTTCCGATATCGGGCGTCAGGCCGGACTGGATATTGAAACCATAGCGCTGCAACCTGAAACTGCTACTCAATTTTATATTGAGCTGCCGATAAATATTCAGGTGAGTGGTACTTACCATCAAATGGGTGAGTTTGTCAGTGGTGTAGCGGCTATTGAAAGGATAGTCACCTTGCATGATTACTCAATCCGTACGGCGGCTGACGACAAGCTTTCCATGACCATTAACGCAAAGACTTATCGCTATGAACAGAATTAAACGACATAACAGAATGAGCGCGATTCTATCATGCAAGTTCTGGGCTGTGACGCTGCTGGTCTTGTTAATGCAAGGTTGTATTTGGGTCGAAGACACAGCCGACCTGCGAGCATTTGTTGCTGATCGCTCATCACGGCCAGTGGGTGAAATTCCGCCATTACCTGAATTCAAACCCTATGAAGCTTTTGTGTATGAGGGCTCCAGTCTGCGTAACCCCTTCAGAGTAATGATGCCTGAAGTGGTCGATCAGCCTCAGGAAATTTCTGATGTTTACCCTGATCCTGACAGAATTAACGATTATCTGGAGCAATTTGCTGTGGATAACCTCTCGATGGTTGGTACTATAACGTCGCCATTGGAAGTCGAGTTAATGTATGCCCTGGTAAGAGATCCTCTTGGTGAGGTGCATCGTGTACAAATGGGTGATTACTTGGGACTGGATAACGGTCAAGTGATTGCATTGGATGAAAGACGGATAGAACTATCCGAAATTGTTTCAAATGGCCGTGGTGGATGGATGCAGAGACCGCGCACCATTGTTCTTCCCGAGTCCAACTAAGGGATACTAACCGTGAAAAAAATAGACATGACACACAATAATACTACGTCGTTGCTGAAACGCCTCGGTAGCTGGCTGGTGATCCCGGTTGTACTACTTTTTTCTGCTGCTTTACTTGCGCAGGAGGCCAGGTTAACTAAAACAGAGTTCGTATCCTTACCTGGACAGGGTGTTGAAGTGAGGATGGAGTTTGATGTGCCGCCATCAATACCCAGCAGTTATATGATTGACAGTCCGTCGCGTTTGGTGATGGATTTTAATGGGGTTGTTAATGACCTGGGGCAGCGTAACCTGTCTGTGAGTACCGGCATCGTTGACAGTGTTAACTTTGCTCAGGCACAGGATCGATTGCGGGTTGTTACCAATCTTTACGGTACGGCAACACATGATGTACGTGTGGAAGGTAATGTTCTGTTGCTGCGTTTTCAGGAAGCCGCAGCTGTACCTACTCGCAGCAGTCATCAGCAGGCATCATCCTCGCCAGCGGTGATGCAGCCAAGTGCAGCGAGTAACGGCCGCACCCGTGTTAATTCAATTGATTTCCAGCGTGTTGAAGGTAATCAGGGGCGTGTCATCATCGCCATGTCAGATGATCGTGCCAATATGGATGTTATGCGTGAAGGCGGTAATGTTGTTCTGAATTTATCTGATGCTGTGCTTGACCCTTCTTTGGCAAAACGCCTGGATGTACAGGACTTTGCTACACCGCTGGAGTTTATCGACAGCATGTCTTCCGGCAGTGGGGCCACAATTTTGCTACGTCCGGGTTCAGACCCCTACGATTACATGGCCTATCAGACCGGCAATCAACTGATCATTGATTTTAAACCGCTGACGCGTCGGGAGCAGGAAGATCAGCGCGAAAGTCAGTTTCCTTATACGGGTGAGCGTATTGATTTGAACTTCCAGAATGTGGAGGTTCGCGCCGTGTTGCAGATTATTGCCGAAGTGGCTGAAATGAATCTGGTGGTCAGTGAAAATGTCGGTGGTACCACCACTCTGCGGTTGAAAAATGTCCCTTGGGATCAGGCACTGGATATTCTGCTGAAATCCAAGAATCTGGATAAACGTGAGATCGGTAACGTGTTGATGGTAGGTACATCAACTGAAATCGCTGAGCGTGAGCGCGCTGAAATGGAAAGTCAGCAGCAAGTCCAGGAACTTGCGCCGCTGGTTACGGAGTTTATTCAGGTAGATTTTCGTCGTGCCTCAGACATGCGTACCCGTCTGGAGGAGGCACGTTTAGTGTCTGAGCGCGGTTTTATCCTGGCCGATGATCAGACCAATGTATTGATGGTCCGAGAAACCTCTAGCCAGATGGAAGATATTCGCCGTACCCTGCGTCGTTTTGATGTTGAGGTGGCACAAGTGCTGGTAGAAGCGCGGCTTGTTACGGCGTCGACTGAATTTGCTCGTGAATTGGGTGTTCGTTGGGGTGCCGCAGGAAGTGCAAGTCGTCGCGTTGCAATAGGTGGTGGAGCAGGTACTTTGCCATCCGTTGCAGGCATAGATGGAACCGCTGTTGGGAGTACGCTAGCCAGTGGATTGCCATCCGTTCCAGGTATGGTCGATTTTAGCGTTGGTGATCCGACATCCGCTATACGTATTGGCTATCTTGGCAGTGGATTGTTGTTATCCGCCGAGCTGTCAGCTTTGCAGAGTGACAATAAAATCGAGATCGTATCTCAACCCAAAGTTATTACCACGAATGGCCGTCCTGCCGTGATCAAATCAGGTCAGGAAGTCGCTTACCAAACGGTTGAAGACGGTGAGGTGAATCTGGAGTTTAAAGAAGTGGTGTTGAGTCTTGAAGTAACGCCACAGATCAATCCCGGTGACCGCATATCCATGGATTTGAAAGTGTTGCAGGATTCGCTTGATCCCAACCGTTTGGGAGGTGAGCTGCTGATTAATACCAACCAGCTTGAAACCTCTGTGGTCGTTAATGATGGAGACACGATCGTGTTGGGTGGTGTATTCCGTAACGATCTGGAAAATGCGACCCGAAAAACGCCAATCCTGGGTGATCTGCCAGTGCTGGGCGGTTTATTCCGCTATAAGCGTGAAACAGAAACCAAACGGGAGTTGCTGATCTTTATCACACCAACTATGATTCGGGAATCCTTAGCTATTCAGTAGGTTTTCCGCGTTGAACGTCTTTCTTGTTGGCCCTATGGGTGCTGGAAAAAGCACCATAGGGCGTCTTCTCTCACATGAGCTGAATTACACCTTTATAGACTCAGACAGGGTCATAGAGGAACGCTCTGGTGCCAATATCCCCTGGATTTTCGATGTCGAAGGTGAGCAGGGGTTTCGTGATCGTGAAGCAACGGTTATTGATGAGCTGACGCAGTTGAGTAATTGTGTGCTGGCTACGGGTGGTGGTGTTGTAATGCGACCTGAAAATCGCAGTAACCTGCAGAGTCGGGGTTTGGTAGTCTACCTGCAAACATCTATCGAACAGCAGTTGGAACGTACCGCTAAAGACCGTAACCGACCTTTGCTGCAAACCGATAATCCAGAAGCTGTGTTACGTAAGTTACTGGATCAGCGTGATCCGCTTTACAAAAGTTGTGCTGATATTATTATCCGTACCGATAGGCGCCACCCGCGCGCTGTCATTCAGGAAATATTGCGTCAGTTAAAGCAACAGCGGCCACTTAACGCATAATTTAATTGTTTAACCATTGCAGATTTTTTAAAGCGGAGTTCACGATGATGCAAACCCTGAGCGTTGACCTGGGTGACAGAAGCTATCCGATCTTTATTGGCTCAGGACTTCTGCAGCAGGATAGGTTGCAGTCTTACATCAAAGGTCGTCAGGTTATGCTTGTCAGTAATACTACCGTGGCGCCTTTATACCGGGATCTGGTCTGCAAAGGTTTATCTCAGTTTGAAATTGATGAAGTGATATTGCCTGACGGTGAGGCTTATAAGGATATGCAGCATCTGAATCTGATATTTGATCAGTTGTTAGCGTGTCGTCATAATCGAACCACGACCCTGATTGCGTTAGGCGGTGGTGTCATAGGTGATATGACCGGGTTTGCTGCGGCCTGTTATCAGCGTGGGGTGAACTTTATTCAGCTGCCCACAACATTGCTGTCGCAGGTGGATTCCTCTGTAGGCGGTAAAACAGGTGTTAATCATCCGGCGGGCAAAAATATGATAGGTGCATTTCACCAGCCAATAGCCGTAGTCGCTGATACCGCCGTATTACAAACCCTGCCAGATACTGAGTTGTCAGCCGGGCTGGCTGAAGTGATTAAGTATGGCTTGATTTATGATGTAGATTTTTTCGAGTGGCTGGAAAATAATGTTCAGGCGTTGCGCAATAAAGATCAGCAGGCCCTGGCGTATGCCATTTACCGCTCTTGCGAAATTAAAGCTGAATTGGTGGCACAGGATGAACGCGAATCAGGTGTGCGGGCCTTGTTGAATCTGGGGCATACGTTTGGCCATGCTATAGAAACACATGCGGGTTATGGACAGTGGTTACATGGTGAAGCGGTTGCGGCGGGTACCATCATGGCTGCCGATCTGTCCTGTCGGATGGGATGGATTAGCCGTGCAGATGTAGATAGAATGGAACGATTGTTTAAGGCTGCCGGGCTGCCGGTCAGGCCCCCGGAAGATATGACGCCTGAGCGTTTCTGCGCCTTGATGTCTGTTGATAAAAAAGTAATGGATGGCCGTTTACGGCTGGTGCTACTGAAAGCTATTGGGAAGGCCGTTGTCACAGATCAATTCGAACAAACAGCGTTAATGCAGACCCTCGGTGAGGGGGCTTAGCACTGTCAGGAAACCTAAAATTCAGGGAAAAATTATGTCAGTCAGTGATCATGAATATGCCGAGCCTGCTTCGCGTATGCAATTGGCCGAAAAGCTAAGCCACTTATCCAGCTATTCTGAATTCATGATTTTGCTGCTAGGCGATACTGGCAGTGGTCGCAGCCTGTTGCTGGAGCAGTTGGCACAATTGCACGAGCCGCGAACCCAACGGATTGCGCGTATCGATCTGAACGAAAAAACAGATGTCAGTGGCGTTTTGCTGTTGCTGATTACGGCCTTGCGGCTGGAGCCTGAGACGCTCATAGATAACCGTAAGCGCCTGGCTGCAATACATAAACATATACGTGCGCTTGCTGAGGTTGATATTGCACTGCATCTGCAGATCGATAATGCCGATTATCTCAGTGATAATGCTCTAGAACTGCTATTGAGTTTATTTCAATTAGGTGAGTCTGCCCCGCATCTACTACTCACAGCACGCCCTGATTTTGAACAGCGAGCAGATGAAAAAGGCATATTTGAGCGTTTTGAAAACCGCGTACATATCCAGCGCCTGGAGCCTTTTACCGAGGTGGAAGCGGAAGATTTTGTACTGGCATTACTACCGTCACAAGCTGAGTTAAGTCCTAAGCAATTACGTAAGATAATAGATGCCGGAGATCGTCAGCCTGGGAGTCTGAAAGCAGCTGTCGCTTCTTTGGTGCGACAAGGTGGAGTGGAGAGCCAGGTGCGTAGCTTCCCTTTGCCTCCCTTGCATATGGGCGCAATTGTTCTGGTATTAATATTGATTACGGGCGTTGCTGTTTGGCACTATTTGCCAGACAGCGAGCATGAACCGCAGGGAATTGCGCGTATCCAGCTAGTGCCTGAATCTGTGCCCGTTGTTAGCGATCCTGTTGTGCGGTAGATGTAATCGAAGCACGCGAAGAACTTGCGCAGCGTATTGCAGAGCAAGAAGCGTTATTAGCCACACCAGACGAAGCGGCGGTGGAGACGGACGAGCAACCCGTTACTAATGAGCAGATGTCTCAGCCAGATGCTACTGTTGTTACCGAAATAGAGACTATAGCCGAGGTTGAAGCCGTATCGGAGGTTGATGAACCTGCTGTAGAAGAACCTGCGGTTGTTGAAGAAGCGCCGACTGAAGAAGAGGCGTCCGTTGTAGAAGAACCGCCAGTTGTAGAAGAGGTGCCTGTTGCCTCAGCGCCTGAAGTTGCGCCCGCTCCAGCTGCAGATCCCGCCCCGGCGCCCCGCCCCGAAGCGCCGGTAGCAGCCTCTGTAACGTCTGGATCTCAGGCAGAAATGTTGCTGGATTGGCCAGATAGTGGTTTCACCTTGCAGATGCTAGGCGCACGCTCGGAAGAAAGTGTGGTAAAATTCATCCAATCACAGGAGCAGCCGCAGCGCTTTTACCGTTTTAAAGCGCTCTTTCAGGGTGCGCCATGGCATGTTGTTGTTTATGGCCAATACCCGACTCGCGCAGCCGCAATGGAAGCTGTACGAGGCCTGCCCGCTGACCTCAGGGATCGAAACCCTTGGGCCAGAACTATTTCCAGTGTCAAAGAAGATATTAAAAAAGTCGATCAATAATGTGTGATTGATCCTATAATATACGGCCGTTGAACGGCTATGATACTGAAATTTTCAGTGCCCACGGAAACACCAAAATTGTTCTTATCCCATCAGGGGTGTAGTATAGGCACCCCTTTTTTGACTCCGGGATAAGGGGTTTTTATATCTTGCGTTAATAGCGCTTTGATTTTATTGGTTTTTAGTGAGATTGGCTTATGAGCAATGGTCTGTACCGCCCAGGTGAATTCAAGGACAACTGCGGCTTTGGTCTGATGGCGCACATGCAGGGAACAGCAAGTCATAGCCTCCTGCAGAAAGCGATTCAGGCATTGGCCTGTATGACGCACCGCGGGGGGATTGCAGCAGATGGCAAAACCGGTGACGGTTGTGGTCTGCTGATGCAGAAACCGGACGCATTCATGCGCGCCGTAGCAAAAGAAGCACTCAAGCAGATCTGAGTGACCACTATGCTGTAGGCATGGTGTTTTTGTCTCAGGATCCTGCGCTGGCTGAAAAGGCCCGCAATCAGGTGGATGCCGAGCTTTCCCAATTAGGTCTGCGCGTCAAAGGCTGGCGCGAAGTCCCCACGGATGAAGCCTGTTTAGGACCGATTGCCAAAGACACCCTGCCACGTATTGAGCAGGTGTTTGTCGATACCGAAGAAAAGTCTGAACGTGAATTTGTTATCAGCCTGTTTACCGCCAGACGCAAAGCCGAAATTGCACTCGGCGATGACCCTGATTTTTATATTTGCAGCTTGTCCGATAAGGTTATCTCTTACAAAGGCCTGATGATGCCGGTTGATCTACCGGTGTTTTACAAAGACCTGAGCGATGAGCGCCTACAGACAGCGATTTGTACCTACCACCAGCGTTTCTCAACCAATACCGCACCGCGCTGGCCGCTGGCACAGCCATTTCGTTTTCTGGCACACAATGGTGAGATCAATACCATTGAAGGCAACCGTGCCTGGTCCCGGGCGCGCAGCACCAAGTTTGCTACGCCACTGCTACCCAATGTCGATGAGCTGCAGCCTATCGTAAACACCACCGGTTCGGACTCCTCCAGCATGGACAATATGCTGGAGTTCCTGATGGTGGGCGGCATGGATATCTACCGTACCGTGCGTATGATCGTGCCACCGGCCTGGCAGAACGTGGAAACCATGGACTCCAATCTGCGTGCTTTTTACGAGTTCAACTCAATGCACATGGAACCCTGGGATGGCCCGGCCGGTATGGTAATGACCGATGGTCGCTATGCCGTGTGTATGCTGGACCGAAATGGTCTGCGGCCATCACGCTGGGTGATGCTTGAGGATGGCCTGCTGTGTACTGCCTCTGAAATCGGCGTGTTCGATTATGAGCCATCCAGCATCAAGGCACAGGGGCGTGTCGGTCCCGGTCAGATTCTGGTGGTGGACACTCAGACCGGCGAGGTGATGCACACCGCTGATGTTGATAAGATTCTGAAATCGCGTCAGCCTTATCGCAAATGGCTGCGCGAGCACTCCATACCGCTGGAGCAGACGATGAACTTCGTCGAAGAGTCCACGGCATTTCGTGAGATGAGCCCGGAAGAAACCCGTACGCACATGAAAATGTTCCAGGTCACCTTTGAAGAGCGCGATCAGGTACTGCGCCCCTTGGGTGAGTCGGGTATGGAAGCGGTGGGCTCTATGGGTGACGACAAGCCCATGGCGGTGTTGTCGGGTCGGGTCAGATCTGTGTATGACTATTTTCGTCAGCAGTTTGCCCAGGTAACCAACCCGCCAATCGACCCCTTGCGTGAAGCGATTGTCATGTCCTTGCAGACCTGCATTGGCCGTGAGAAAAATGTATTTGAAGAAACGCCGGAACATGCACGTCGTATCGTGCTGAAATCACCGGTGTTGTCAGCGAGCAAGTTCAGACGCCTTCGGGATATGAATATTGAAGGCTTTGAGTCAGAAACGCTGGATATGCAATACGATCCAGCTGTTGGCCTCAAGCAGGCAATTGTCGATCTGTGTCAGCAAGCTGAAGATGCCGCACGGCGTGGCAAAGTCATTCTGATTCTGAGTGATGCTTATATCAAGCAAGGCAAATTGCCGATCCATGCGGCGATGGCAACCGGTGCGGTAAACCAGCATCTGGTGTCACAAGGGCTGCGCACCAGTGCCAATCTGGTGGTAGAAACCGCCACAGCGCGTGATTCTCATCATTTCGCCGTACTGTTTGGCTTCGGTGCCACCGCGGTTTACCCTTACCTGGCGTACCGCGTGTTGAATGATCTGTGCCGTACCGGCGAGATCACCGGTGAGCCATTGCAAGCCCATGAGAGTTACCGTAAGGGTATCAACAAAGGCTTGATGAAGATTCTGTCGAAGATGGGGATCTCCACCATTGCCTCTTATCGCTCGGCTCAGTTGTTTGAAGCAGTGGGTCTGTCCAGTGAAGTGGTTAATCTGTGTTTCAAGGGCGTGACCAGCCGTATCGAAGGCGCGCGGTTTGAACATTTCCAGCAGGAGCAGACTCTGTTGGCCGCCGAAGCCTGGAGCGCACGTAAGCCGATCCAGCAGGGTGGTTTGCTCAAGTATATCCACAATGGTGAGTATCACGCCTATAACCCTGATGTGGTCACCAGCATTCACAAAGCCGTTAGCAGTGGTGATGTGCGTGATTATCAGCGCTATGCCGATCTGGTGAACAAGCGTGGTGTGGCCACCCTGCGTGATCTGTTAGGTATCCGTAAGGATATACAGCCTATCCCGCTGTCGGAGGTTGAACCGGCTGAGAGCCTGTTTACCCGCTTTGATTCAGCCGCCATGTCGCTGGGCGCCCTGTCTCCGGAGGCGCATGAAGCACTGGCTGTAGCATGAATGAGCTGGGTGGTCGTTCCAACTCCGGTGAAGGTGGTGAAGACCCTGCCCGTCATGGCACCATCAAACGCTCCAAAATCAAGCAGATCGCCTCTGGCCGTTTCGGGGTCACGCCTGAATACCTGATGAGCGCGGATGTAATGCAGATCAAGGTTGCTCAGGGTGCCAAGCCAGGTGAAGGTGGGCAGTTACCGGGGGGTAAGGTGAATGCGTTGATTGCACGCCTGCGCTACTCCGTGCCGGGTGTTACACTGATATCACCACCGCCACACCATGACATCTACTCGATTGAAGATCTGGCACAGCTGATTTTTGACCTGAAACAGATTAATCCAGAAGGTCTGGTATCGGTCAAGCTGGTATCACGCCCGGGTGTCGGCACCATCGCCTGTGGTGTTGCCAAGGCCTATGCTGATCTGATCACCATTTCCGGTTACGATGGTGGTACGGCGGCATCACCGCTGACCTCTATTCATTATGCCGGTTCTCCCTGGGAATTAGGTCTGGCCGATGCGCATCAGTCATTGCGTGGTAACCAGTTGCGCGGCAAAATCCGCTTACAGACAGACGGTGGCTTAAAAACCGGTCTGGATGTAGTTAAAGCGGCGATGCTCGGTGCCGAAAGCTTTGGCTTTGGTACCATGCCGATGGTGGCCCTGGGCTGTAAGTACCTGCGCATCTGTCATCTGAATAACTGCGCAACCGGTGTAGCCACTCAGCGTGCTGATCTGCGTGAAGATCATTTCCGTGGCACCGTTGAAATGGTGAAGAACTTCTTCCGCTTCGTGGCTGAAGAAACCCGTCAGTGGATGGCGATGCTGGGTGTACGCACGCTGGAAGAGCTGGTCGGGCGCACAGACCTGCTGGAGATTCTTGAAGGCGAAACCGATAAACAGAAATGCCTGGATCTATCGCCCTTGCTGAGTCAGGCCAATATTCCGGCCGATGCGCCGCATACGGTACAGCAACACCGCAACGAGCCTTACGATCCAGGTAGTTTGAATAATGAGATGCTGGCGCAGTCCAGCGCCGCAATTCAGGAAAAGAGTGGCGGGGAGTTTCTGTTCAAGATTACCAACTGCGACCGCTCAGTGGGTGCCCGCACCTCAGGTCTGATTGCCAAGCTACACGGCAACCTGGGCATGTCTGATGCGCCGGTGATTTATAATTTCAAAGGTCATGCGGGTCAGTCATTCGGTGTCTGGAACGCCGGTGGCCAGCACCTCTACCTGGAAGGGGATGCCAACGATTATGTCGGTAAAGGTATGGCTGGCGGGAAGATCGTCCTGCGTGCTTTTGACGATGTCACCTACAAAACCCATGAAGCCTCCATTATGGGTAACACCTGTTTGTATGGTGCAACCGGCGGTAAGCTGTTTGCAGCGGGTCAGGCGGGTGAGCGTTTTGGCGTACGTAACTCCGGCTGTCATGCCGTGATTGAGGGGCGGGTGACCATTGTTGTGAATACATGACTGGCGGCATCATTACGGTATTGGGTAAAACAGGTTATAACTTCGGTGCCGGTATGACCGGTGGTTTTGCCTACGTGCTGGATCTGGATAACAGCTTCGTGGATAAGTACAACCACGAGCTGGTGGATATCCACCGTATTGCCACTGAGCAGATGGAGGCACATAAAAACCATCTGCGCTCAACAATCATTGAATTCACCCGTGAAACGCGCAGCGCCTGGGGTCAGGAAATCCTGGATAACTTCGATGACCTGATAGGTAAGTTCTGGCTGGTCAAACCCTATGCCACAGGGATTAATGACTTGCTGAACAGTATTCGCAAACGCCCTGAATAAGCGTGTTCAGAATAACTTCCTGACGGGTAATGATTAAAGGTAGAGCCGGCGGCGAGCCGGCCTGCGAATGAGGTGTAAAGATGGCTGACCGTCTGAGTAATGATTTTCAGTTTATAGAAGTAGGCCGTAAGGGCCCTGAAAAAATCAATGCAGCTGTGCGTAAAAAGCAGTTTGCCGAGATCTATGAACCTTTCAAGCCACGCCAGGCTGCCAACCAGTCACACCGTTGTCTGGAGTGTGGTAACCCCTATTGTGAGTGGAAGTGCCCGGTACACAACTTTATTCCTAACTGGCTCAAGCTGGTGTCGGAAGGCAATATCATGGAAGCGGTGGAGCTGAGTCACCAGACCAACACCCTGCCGGAAGTCTGTGGCCGTGTGTGTCCACAGGATCGTCTGTGTGAAGGTGCCTGTACACTCAACGATGGATTTGGCGCTGTTACCATTGGCTCGGTTGAAAAATACATCACCGATACCGCCTTTGCCATGGGCTGGAAACCGGACATGTCCAACGTGGTCTGGACAGATAAAAAAGTCGCTGTAATCGGCGCAGGCCCCGCAGGCCTGGGCTGTGCGGATGTGCTGGTTCGCAATGGCGTAAAACCGGTGGTGTTTGACCGTTATCCGGAAATCGGCGGACTGCTAACCTTCGGTATTCCCGAGTTCAAGCTGGAAAAATCCGTGATGGTACGCCGCCGCAAAGTGTTTGAAGGTATGGGCATCGAATTCCGCCTGAATACCGAAGTTGGCAAGGATATCACTATCGACACCCTGCTGAGTGAGTACGATGCCGTGTTTATGGGTATGGGCACCTACAGCTATATGAAAGGTGGCTTCCCCGGTGAAGACCTGCAAGGCGTATACGAAGCCCTGCCGTTCCTCATCTCCAATGTGAACCACTGCCTGGGCTATGATAAAGATGTAGCCAACTTTATTAACCTGAAAGGCCAGCGGGTTGTAGTACTTGGTGGTGGCGACACGGCGATGGACTGTAACCGTACCTCCATCCGCCAGGGTGCAAAATCTGTGACCTGTGCCTACCGTCGTGATGAAGCCAATATGCCCGGCTCCAAAAACGAAGTAGTCAACGCACGTGAAGAGGGGGTTAAATTTGTGTTTAACCGCCAGCCAGTCGAAATCATCGGTGAAGAGGGCAAGGTGACCGGTGTAAAAGTGGTTACCACCCGCATGGGTGAGCCAGATGAAAATGGCCGTCAGCGTGCAGAGGTAGTAGAAGGCTCAGAAGAGATTCTCAAAGCCGATGCGGTACTGGTCGCCTTCGGTTTCCGCCCCAGCCCTGCACCCTGGTTCGCTGATTTGAATATCGACCTGCATCAGGATGGCCGGGTAGATACCTCCGCACAACCCAAAGAAGCCAACCGCTTCGCCTTCCAGACCACCCATGCCAAGGTGTTTGCCGGTGGTGATATGGTCAGAGGTTCAGATTTGGTGGTAACCGCTATCGATGAAGGACGTAAGGCGGCAGAGGGGATATTGGATTATTTGCAAGTGTGAGAATTGGATTAGCCCTAGCTTGAAAAGCGCAGGTTTTGTGCTGCGTCTTGTACAGTTGTAAAAACTACAGCGAGTTAGACCACCGCGAGACTCCATCCTGCTTAGTTTATCTAGGTGGAGTCTCACCCATCAGCTTTACTTTCTATTTCATTCCTCCCCCCAATCAATTTACTTTATTTCGTTCATTTGTTTCGCTAAGATTTAGCCTCAAGCAAAGGAGTTGCTATGACTAAAACTGAAATGGATCGTTCTACCGATCACGACAGCCCTTGGAAAATCGCCTTAGACTGTACTGGTCAACTAAAACCGGACACTTTTCTCAGCTCGTTTTCATAGTCCACCGGTGACCGATCACCGTTGGCCGTATGTAATCTTTCCAGGTTGTAATAATGCATGTACGCCGCTACATCATTCCTCATATGCGCTCGTGTGGGCTGTGGTATTTTTAGCAGCCAGTCATGCTTCAGGCTTCCAAAGAAGCGTTCTACAACGGCATTATCCCAACAGGCACCCACGTCTCCCATGCTGGCCCGCATGTTGTAATCAGCCAGCAATTTACGATACCGACGACTCGTGTACTGAGAGCCTCGGTCGCTGTGGAACACCAGCCCAGGTGGAGGGTTCCGCAAATTATACGCTTTCATCAGTGCTTTACTGACAAGGTCGGTCGTCATGCGCTTATCGATATGCCAGCCGACGATACGGCGGGAATACAAATCCATGACAACAGCCAGATACATCCAGCCTTCTCCAGTTCGACAATACGTCACATCACCTGCCCACACCTGATTCGGTCCTGTGGGATTAAAATTCTGATTCAACAAGTTATCAGCGACCGAATCACTGAATTTACGCTTGGTTGTCACCTTGTAAGCCACACGCTGATGCACAATCAGGTTCATTTTATCCATGAGTTTACGCACCCGATAGCGACCAATTTCAAAGCCTTCTTCGCGTAGTTTTTTCATCATCTCTCGACTGCCCAAACTTGAACGACTACGCTCAAACAGTTTTTTCATCCGATGTCGAAGCGTTAACTCTTCGACCGGTATCAGCTTGCCAGGACGCTTTTGCCAGTCATAGTAGGCCGAGCGGCTCACACCCATTACCTGGCAAAGAACAGCAACTGGGTAATGGGTTGATTCAGCCGCGATGAAATCAAACTTTACTTCATTTCTTTCGCGAAGAAGGCTGAAGCCTTTTTTAAAATCTCCTTTTCCATCCGTAGGTTACGGTTTTCTTTGCGTAACCTAAGCAGTTCTTCTCGTTCGGTCTCAGTGACTTGGTTGCCACTGTTTTTTGCTTCTAGTTTATCTTTCCAGCGATAGAGCATATTCGTATTAATACCCAAGGATTTGGCAGCCTCTGGAATCGTGTAGCCTTGATCTGTGACCAACGCCACGGCTTCTTCTTTAAACTCTGCCGAGTATTGTTTGTAGGTTCGTTTCTGACTCATAATGACACCTCAATAGCTGACTGATATTGTCGCTAATTAAAGTGTCCGGATCTATTAGACCAGTTCAGACGGCTATTTCAAGGAGTTTCTAGAACTATTATTCCCAACTATTGCCCCCGAAATTGACTGGCGTAAAGGCTATACCTCGCTAGACAAAGAATTACAGCAAGTGACACCGGATTCAACATCCGGTAGACGCTATGCGGATAAGCTTGTCAAAGTCTTTACACTCGATGGCGATGAAGCCTGGGTACTCATCCACGTAGAAGTGCAAGGTGAACCCGAAGACACCTTTGGTCAACGAATGTATACTTATCAGTATCGCTTACGAGATCGTTATGGGGTCGATGTTGTCAGTTTAGCTGTGCTAGCCGATACCAGTCCGCACTTTAGACCTAACTGCTATCAGAATACGCGCTGGGGATGTGAAATAAACTATACCTTCCCGATGAGTAAACTGATCGATTTTGAGTCTAACTGGAAAGTACTGGAGCAAAGCGATAATGTCTTTGCTCTGGTCGTGATGGCGCAAATCAAAGCAAAACGTGTAAAAGAGGGTTCTACTCGCAAAGATGCTAAAATTAGCATTATCCGTTTAATGTTCGAGCGTGATTACAGCAAACAGCAGATACAGGAATTATTCAATGTTATCGATTGGATGATCCAGATCCCAAGCACCCTAGACGAAGATTTTTTGAATGCGATCTACGCGATCGAGGAGGACAAGAAAATGCCTTATATTAATACGGCTGAGAAGGTAGGTCTTGAGAAAGGTGAGCTGATTGGCATCCAGAAGGGACGCCAAGAGACTTTACGATCTACTGCAAAAAGTCTTATTGAAATTAAATTTGGCGAACTACCTGAATGGGTAACTCACCGAATCAATGAAGCAAACGCTAACCAGCTAGACAATTGGATTAAAAATATCCTAACAACTGAAAGCCTGGAAAGCCTAATCGGCAAGCACTGAGCTCAAAAGATCGTGGTCAGTCAGAGCTAGTACATTTTAAATCATACTCCGATCCCGATCTCCATGCCGTACTGGTCGCCTTCGGTTTCCGCCCCAGCCCTGCACCCTGGTTCGCTGATTTGAATATCGACCTGCATCAGGATGGCCGGGTAGATACCTCCGCACAACCCAAAGAAGCCAACCGCTTCGCCTTCCAGACCACCCATGCCAAGGTGTTTGCCGGTGGTGATATGGTCAGAGGTTCAGATTTGGTGGTAACCGCTATCGATGAAGGACGTAAGGCGGCAGAGGGATATTGGATTATTTGCAAGTGTGAGAATTGGATTAGCCCTAGCTTGAAAAGCGCAGGTTTTGTGCTGCGTCTTGTACAGTTGTAAAAACTACAGCGAGTTAGACCACCGCGAGACTCCATCCTGCTTAGTTTATCTAGGGTGGAGTCTCACCCATCAGCTTTACTTTCTATTTCATTCCTCCCCCCAATCAATTTACTTTATTTCGTTCATTTGTTTCGCTAAGATTTAGCCTCAAGCAAAGGAGTTGCTATGACTAAAACTGAAATGGATCGTTCTACCGATCACGACAGCCCTTGGAAAATCGCCTTAGACTGTACTGGTCAACTAAAACCGGACACTTTTCTCAGCTCGTTTTCATAGTCCACCGGTGACCGATCACCGTTGGCCGTATGTAATCTTTCCAGGTTGTAATAATGCATGTACGCCGCTACATCATTCCTCATATGCGCTCGTGTGGGCTGTGGTATTTTTAGCAGCCAGTCATGCTTCAGGCTTCCAAAGAAGCGTTCTACAACGGCATTATCCCAACAGGCACCCACGTCTCCCATGCTGGCCCGCATGTTGTAATCAGCCAGCAATTTACGATACCGACGACTCGTGTACTGAGAGCCTCGGTGC
>NZ_JRLB01000014.1 GCF_000764495.1 Nitrincola sp. A-D6 | reverse complement strand
CGTGGTCGTGGTCGTGGTCGTGGTCGTGGTCGTGGTCGTGGTCGTCAACAGGATCACTATCGGAGTGAATCTGAACAACCATGGCATCAGTGCGCTGCAAAGGCCTTAGCATAAACTGCTCCAGGTCTGGCCCAACCCAGAAAACAACCTCGGCATCAGTTAATAGCTGCATATCGGATGGACGCAACGAAAAGGTGTGCGGTGAAGCATTGTCTGGCAGCAACTGTGCAGGCTCAACGACACCGTCGGTGACAGCCTTGGCTATCAGGTGCAGTGGTTTGATGGTACTGACAACCTGCTGCGCACTCAGCTGTGTAGAAAAAAAGAGTGCGGCAGCAAGTGGCAAACTACGGACTAATGTATTCATTTTTGGCATGATAGATCCCGATCCTGTTTACTAACTATTTAGGTTATAATATAACAAATAATCTCGGAACGCATCTGTCATGCCTGATATGAATACTGCCTTTGTCTGTAGCGATGATCATCAGCACTGTATCGATGAAGCCATGTCATCAGCCAAAGCACTCTGCCGTGAGCAACAACTCCGACTGACACCGGTTAGAGAGCTGGTACTCCGGCTGATTTGGCAAAGTCATAAACCCCTTGGGGCGTATGATCTGTTGCCAGCCTGGCAAGCGCTGGTTTTAACTCGGCACCTCCGACTGTTTATCGGGCACTGGAATTTTTACAGGAGCGGGGGCTGGTGCATAGACTGGCTTCACTAAACGCCTATATGGGTTGCATTCACCCTGGCAAGCAGCATTCCGGATGCTTTTTCATCTGTGAGCAGTGTCAGCAGGCACGTGAAATCGATGCAACGCCTTTGCAACAGGCGTTGCAGCAGCAGGCACAGCAACTGAACTTTGCCATAACCCGTGAAACCATTGAAGTACTGGGCATCTGCCTGAGTGCCAACAAGGAAGCCAATAACTGCATGTCTAGCCATGACCGCGACCTGGTACGCTTAGAGGATATTTCTGTGCGCTTTGCACGAGAGGATGTGCTCAGCCATGTCTCTTTGACCCTGCACGATAACTGCATTACCACACTCATCGGCCCTAACGGAGCAGGCAAGACGACGCTGGTGCGTGTCGTACTTGGATTGATACCACCCAGCCAGGGGAGTTTGTGGCGTTCACCCGGGCTGAGAGTCGGTTATATGCCGCAAAAGCTCAACATTGACCGAACCATGCCACTGACGGTAAAGCGCTTTCTGAATATTGGCCTCAAACCTGATCCAGCCACGCTGGCTATGACCCTGGATCAGGTCGGCGCCCACCACCTGCTACAACACTCTTTTCATGACCTGTCCGGCGGAGAAACCCAGCGGGTGATGCTGGCCAGAGCGCTACTGCGCAATCCACGTCTACTGGTACTGGATGAGCCAGTACAGGGGGTTGATGTTAACGGCCAGACAGAACTCTACCAGTTAATCAGTGCGATCCGGGAGCAACGCAAATGCGGCATCCTGATGATCTCACACGACCTGCACCTGGTTATGTCTGCGACTGACCATGTAGTCTGTCTTAACCGCCATATCTGCTGTTCAGGCCACCCGGAGCGGGTGAGTAACGACCCGACCTTTATTGAGCTCTTCGGGCGCAGCCAGGCGCAGGCGTTTGCCCTGTACAACCATCATCATGATCACCGCCATGATCGTCTGGATGCGGAACCCGAGCTGCTCAAGTCCACCTCAGTAGCACCACCGGAGTCAAACGATGCCTGAGTTTATTTTGATTGCCCTTGTTGGCGGCCTGGGTGTGGCCGCTATCACCGGCCCGCTCGGAGCTTTTGTGGTATGGCGGCGCATGGCCTATTTTGGTGACACGCTGGCTCATTCGGCCCTGATGGGTGTTGCCATGGGCTTTCTGTTCAGTATTAACCTGAACCTGGCGGTCATGGTTTGCTGTGTATTGCTGGCTGTCTTACTGGTAGCGATGCAAAAGCAACACCTGGTGGCTACAGACACGCTACTGGGCATCATGGCGCACAGCACGCTATCGATTGGCCTGGTAGCTGTGTCCTTGCTGGACCATATCCGTATCGACCTGATGCAGTACTTGTTTGGCGATCTGTTAGCCATTGCGCCAAC
Source organism: Nitrincola sp. A-D6 (assembly GCF_000764495.1). GTDB lineage: Bacteria > Pseudomonadota > Gammaproteobacteria > Pseudomonadales > Balneatricaceae > Nitrincola. The sequence continues at coordinate 6,715 of NZ_JRLB01000014.1, read as the reverse complement.
CGATCTGCTCTGGGTTTATGGCGGGGGACTGCTGGTATTGCTCACACTCTGGCGCCTGTGGCATCCACTCCTGGCGATCACCATCAATGAAGAGATGGCACGTGTAGAAGGGGTAAATGTCACCGCCACGCGTCTGGCACTGATGCTGATGATTGCCCTGGTTATCGCCGTGGCCATGAAGTTGGTGGGTATTTTGCTGATCACCTCATTACTGATCATTCCAGCCGCCGCTGCACGTCGCTTATCCAGTACGCCAGAACAGATGGCCTTTATCGCCTCGCTTCTGGGCATGGTCGCTGTGTCGGGCGGGGTTTGGGCATCCTGGGTATTTGACACCCCTGCAGGCCCCTCAGTTGTGGTCACAGCTCTGGTGATCTTTCTGCTGCTCTACAGTCTGCCGCTAAGGCAAGCCAGTCGCTGATGTCCTTTCGCTACTGGCCCGATAACACCACCCATCGACGCGTTTGGCAACTGGCCTGGCCGATGATGCTATCAAATATCACCGTGCCGTTACTGGGGCTGGTGGATACGGCGGTAATGGGGCATTTACCCGAGCCGCGCTACCTGGCCGCCATTGCCATAGGCGGGATGCTGTTTACCGTGGTCTACTGGAGCTTTGGCTTTTTACGTATGGGTACCACCGGACTGGTGGCCCAGGCCTTTGGCCGTGAAGATGGCGATGCCATCCGTAACTACCTTGCCCAATCCCTGCTGATCGCCTTTTTGTTAGGTTCACTGATATTTCTATTACGCAGCCCTATAACCGAGCTGGCGCTGACATTATCCGGTGCAAAGGAAGCCGTGGTAACCGAAGCCCGCCGCTATGCGCTGATCCGCGCCTGGGGAGCACCCGCTGTGCTCTGCAATTTTGTACTACTGGGCTGGTTTGTCGGTAATCAGAATACCCGCATTCCGCTCTTACTCATGACCCTGACCAACCTGCTGAATATTATCCTGAATCTGCTGTTTGTATTCGGCCTGGGGATGCGTGCCGACGGCGTGGCCCTGGGCACCGTGCTGGCTGAATATGCCAGCCTCGCACTCGGACTGTGGCTGTGCCGTGGGCTGCTACTGAAAACCGGTGGTCAGTTTGTTGCCCGACAATTACTGCGCTGGCGCGATTATGCCGCCTTGTTTCACGTGAATCGTTACCTGTTTATCCGCACCCTGTTGCTGCTGTTCTGTTTTGCTTTTTTTACCGCGCAGGGCGCACGTATGGGCACGGATATTGTTGCTGCGAATGCGGTGCTGCTGAATTTCCTGGTACTCATATCCAATGGACTGGATGGTTTTGCGCATGCGACCGAAGCCCTGGCAGGCAGAGCACTGGGGCGCCGTAAAGCAAAGGATTTTTATCAGCTAATCACATCTGCAACGCTCTGGTCACTGATCACCGCACTGGGGATGACGGTGTTTTTCTGGCTAGCCGGTGATTTTGTCATTTCCCTGCTGACCAGTATTGACAGTGTTAGACAGCAAGCAAGCACCTACTTACCCTGGTTGGTAGCTATGCCGCTACTCGCTGTGTGGAGTTATCTGCTTGATGGGGTTTTTATCGGAACTACTCAGGTAAAGGCCATGCAGAATACCATGCTGTTTTCAGTATTTCTGGTATTCCTGCCCCTCTGGTGGCTGGCCCAACCCATGGATAACCATGGCTTATGGTTGGCGATGTGCGGTCTATTCCTGGCCAGAGGGCTCAGTGGCGGATGGGTCTATAGGCAATTGACACGTCACAACCGCTGGGGACTGGCCTAGGAGGCTATCCGAGAACGGAGCAGTACACACAAAAGCCGGTGTTGGTGATGCCTACCGTAATTGAGCCACCGGCGCTTGTTGGCGCTCAGCCGCAGGTTTTCATCGCTGAGTAGATTAGAACCGCTATTACGCAGGTCTTTGCTCACTGCGGATGTGGCTACCCACGTCCTGATGGCGGCTTTGGTGGTCGTAGTTGCGCTGGCTCCAGATGATGTCATGGCTTTCACCTGTTTGCACTGTACCCAGATTGATGTCGCCGTCGGCCTGGATCTGGGTGCTGCCACTACCGGTATTGATGATCTGGGCGGCTACCAGGTTCACATCACCCCCGGCACTAGCCAGCAGCACCGCGTCGGGACCGCTGACATATAAACCGATAGCCTCCGTTTATCATCAAATTGTTAAAGAGCCTGTGGGAGATAACACTCAACGCCCCATCAAAGCAAACACTGGCCGAAAGCAACACGCCATCCGGACACGTCCTCGGTATCTGTGAACATCATTCCCGCCTGGCGGTTACCCTGAAGCAATTACCTGACAAGGCATCTATCACCTTGCTCCGCTGCCTGCTGGGTATCCGCCACCAGACCACCGAGAAGCATTGCCCCTGGCAGAATGGCCGGATCGAGCGCTTCTTTGGTACCTTCAAGACTCATATCCGGCAGATCCTGATTGACGATGGCGTGCAACTGGATGAACAACTGGTCACCTTTTGCTGGTGTTATAACCATATTCGTCCGCACCAGAATTTGGGAGGACGAACACCTGCCGAAGCCTGGCTGGGTGTAGTGCCACCCAAAACAAAAAACTGGTGTTATGTATCACTGTGGCATGGGGCATTACGTGGGTTTTACGTGCCGCCATAGACAGCCAAGTTCAGCTCTTTAAAAAATAGCGCCAACGTACTGTCCGCTAAGGACAGGGGATTGCCATACTCAAAAGCAGCCAAGTACCACGAAAAGTGGCTTCTGGTTACTCGAAATGACAGTTTTAGAGCAGCGGCTTGTGATTTGCTTGCTCTTTACCAATAGAAAACCGGTCGAAATTTAATCAATCTGATCGGTTTTCACATACCCTACCGCCTTGCGGACAGTGGACGGGACATCGCCGCTGCACTAGACCAGAAACTCTTAGTGTACTGATGGTCACCAAGGGCGCTGCCCCTTTGGGGTGATCTCAGTGGCCACGCCGGTTTCCACATCCAACTCGAACAACAACGAGCCAATGCCGAGTGCGAAGAGCTCCACCCTGTACCCCGGTTGCCAAGCGACCACGTCTGGAAGTGCTTCTGTATAGGGTGGCGGCTTCTTAGTAACTAGATTTCTGAGCTTTCCGTACTCATCAACGCCAAAGTAGCGGTAGTATCCTCTCCAATCTGGTTTTTCTGTGGGCGGATGTCGCTCGATGATGACACTGCCATCTTCACGATACACACGGAATTGTGTAAACGGATCAATCCACCCACGCCGCCCCTCTTCTCGGGCAAGCTGATGTAGATACTTCCAATTGACCACCGGATCATCAATGCGCGTAATCTGCCAGACCACATTGCCATCCTTGTCCAGACGAAATACATTGTGATTGGCATCATATAGGTTAAGTTCAGGTTCATTACCGGTTTTGCAATAGAGACAAATTACTTGCTCTTCATTCGGTAAAATTAGCCTTCTAATCGGCCAGCCTACATATTCCTGAATTTCAATCACGGTAGAAGCCCCGTACTACCGAACCAGTTTAAAGGGAGCTTATCTCGATCAATCGGAATATAAAACTGCACCCCGCCCCCTCCCGGGTTATCGCCTAACATGATCCCATTGGCTACACTCCCCTGTAAGCGAGTACCCGCCGGAACGGACACAGGACCAACGTGTGTAGGCACTGCTGGCAAGGCAAACTTGCTTGCGATCTGCTCCGCTGAAAGCCCTTCGATATCGCTCTGGCGCATGATCCAATTCGAGGCCGTCGGCGAATTCCCTCCTGACACGCGCACAAACCGTTCTGTCTTGGTGTTGGTGAACTCCACTATCTGTGTCCCCGGCATATATGATGGCAAATAGTCAGGATTTCTGCTGATAATCTGATGATTAGCCGCATCCGCACTCAATACATTATCTACCCTAGCACCTTGAGGCAAGCTAGTGCGCACCATGTTGTTGGCTTGATCGACACTCAGCAGTGTTAGATGGTGTCCAAGGTCCTGTGGCCGACATCGTCCTGGTAGGGTCGTGAAGGCCTCCATCTCGATAAAAATTGATATCCTCCGTTGTGATGATCCGAGCATCTTGTCCCCCATCCGGCACCACTCTCCCAGGACGGCTCGCAATCTTACTCACCGCTCTTTAAAAAGCAGCTCCCAAAATGTAATGTCCGCGAAGGGCAGGGGCTTACCCTACTCAAAAACAGCTCCATGCCACAGAAAGTGACTTCTGGTTGCTCAACATGACAATTTTCGCGCAGCGGGTTGTAACTCGCTTGCTCTTTGCCGATGGAAAGCCGGTCAAACTTTAATCAATCTGATCGGTTTTCACATGCCCTACTGCCTTGCGGACAGCGGACGGGACAATTTGGACTTCTTCCGATAATCCTAACATTTATGTGATTTTAACAGGATTCCGATCCGGATCATGGTCTGTCAGTGTAACCAAACCATCATAAGATAACTCACCTTGTTTGATGCGCTCAAATTCTTGCTCAGTCAGCTCATAAATAATCACGCCCCCACCGTGAGCTCCGTTCATTTGTTCAAAGTAACAACGGCCATCGGAATCTCTACGAGCTTCCCAATTTTTCTCACGCCAAAGGTTCTCGGAATGGATTACCGACCGACCAATTGGATAATATTTGTTACCAGTTTTCTTTACATAAGGACCAAAACGACTGTCTTCTATCATCAGTTTATCTGCCCATTAATTGGATTGTAATATCTTCAAACGGAGCAGCGCTTATGTCTGCAACACCCTCAGCAACACCACCACTGGTATAACCACCAGGTCTCCAATTTGGATTATTGATAGCACCGCCTTCATTTCCGCTTGGTATTCTTAATTTACCTAAATCAGGTCGTTCTATAAAAAGCGCAGATACATTACCTGATGTAAGATCACCGGGGTTTAACCCCAATCTATGCTCAAGCTGAACCAAGTCACCACCAGTTTCGTTTACCAACCGATCAAACTCAGATTTTGGCATGAGAAAACCACCATCAGGCCCTGCATTGCCGTATCGCTCGACATTAGAAGTTAGTGTTAATCTAACAGCCCCATCGTCGAATTTAGCCAAGTGGGCATTAATCTCCGCCTGAGACATGTAAGTTGAGGGATCGGGACGCTGACCCTTTGGACTCGAGAGGATGGCATTGATCTGGCTTGGACTCAGTAAACTACTCCCATCCGGCACCACTCTCCCAGGACGGCTCGCAATCTTACTCACTATCCTCGGCAGGCTTGCCACCAGACCACCAGCACCCATCAGCATCGACTGATTTTCTAGTGCAACGCGTATTCGTAGCCTGTCCGCTTCGTCATGCTGTCCGGCCAACTCCAACGCATCGGCCTTTGCCAACTGTTCGCGGTTACTCTCGCTGATATAGTTAGCTGGGTGGGCAGCAAAGGCTTTTATCTCCTCACCCATCGCGCGCAGTCGCGCTTGAGATTCGGCATCACCTAACAACGCCTGTCCTACTATCTGTCCCATTATCAACGGTGCCTTGACGCTGTCAACCACCATTTCCGTCAGCGCTTCGGTGCCAATACGTTCCATGTGCTCTTGCTGGTGTTGACTAAACGCTCTCGCCGTGCGGGCATACTCGGCAAAAACCGTGTCTTGATCTTCTGGCCCCAGTGTAACGTCTTGCCAACTATCAAAGACGACCCGCAGCAATGAGCGTTCGTAGCTGCAGGCTGCTGCTGTGCCGCCCAGTCCGCAGGCTTCCTCCAGTGCAAGATCACGAGAGAGATTGAGTCTGTGAAGTACTTGATACTCTTCCTCTAACGCCTGACGCTGTGTATCGGTCAGGTTTTCTTCATCTTCCAGCAAGCGATCAAGTTCTTGTAGCCGCTTAGCTTCTGAATGAGACAGGTAGTTATTCACCACCTCATTAAAACCGGCCGCTGCGCCTGCTGTGCCACCTGCAGCAGCTCCGGCGGCGGTGCTGGCCAGTGCGGTGATGCCTTTGGCCAGGGTTTCATCTACGCCAGCTTGTTTGAGAGCATCGGCGACTAAGGGAGCGGTAAGGGTGCCGAGTGCGGCACCAGTAGCGCCACTGGTACCACCGGTCAAGGCGCCGATAACGGTGTGGGCGGCCAGGCGTTTAATGCCATTATCACCCCAGTCATTTTGCAGCTGATCGGCCTGGGCATTGAGTTGTGCAGCGCGTTCTGTATCACCAGCCACTTCGGCTTGTTTGGCTTGTAGCCGTTTATCCAGAGCCTCTTCAAGTTTGGCCTGTGCGATATCACCTACCAGCTTACTCGCCTGCTGGCCGAACTCGGCGGTAATCGCCACCTGCGCATCGATTTCCTGACGTACCCGGTCCTGATCAAAAATCGGGTTGAGGCCGGTTTCAGCATCACCGGTGCGAACGGTTTCATTACCGGCGATACCGCTGATACCGGCCGTACTGGTGGAACTGGCGGAGCCACTGTCGTTGCCAACTCCCGCGCCACCGCCGGAAGAGCCGATACTAATACTGGCGCTTTTGGCGTCATAGCGGGCACGGTTGTGCAGGTCTTGTGTTTCGGTACCGGCATTGGCCTGGTAGTGGTTCAGGTTGTTGTCCACCGCGGCTTGGCTGCTGGTGATTTGACCACCGATCAGGCGGGTGCCGCCCTCTACGGTGATATCAAAGCCACCGTCACCGGCACGGATCGCACTTTGTTGGCCGACACTGGTGTAGTTGCTGTTGATTTTGCTTTGACCCAGGCTGAGACTGCCAAGGACAAAGCCGGTGTTGGTAATG
>NZ_JRLB01000013.1 GCF_000764495.1 Nitrincola sp. A-D6 | reverse complement strand
AGCTCTGCTAGTTCAGCCGCAAAGTACTGATCAAAGTTCAGGTTGAAGCGTTGCTCGATGACAGCCGGATCGAGTTCAAAATGACAAATCAACTGGTTGATTACGGCGCCTCGGACAATATCATCATCACTCAGACAGACACCGCGTTTGATTGCATGTTGCTGTTGTGTGACTGCTTGTGTATAGGCCGCCAGGTCATGTTCATTCTGGTAATATACCCGGCCAATCTGACTAATAGCCGATACACCCATAGCAACCAGATCACATTCCGCATGTGTAGTGTAGCCCTGGAAGTTGCGGTGCAACTGGCCAGCGGCCTGGGCCAGTGCTAGTGTGTCATCGGGTTTGGCGAAATGATCCATGCCGATATAGACATAACCTGCATTGAGTAGCTTGTCGATGGTGTTCTGAAGAATGGCTAATTTGGTTTCTGGAGAGGGTAGTTCTTCAGGATTAATATGCTTTTGGGAACGAAACCTGTCTGGAAGGTGTGCATAATTGAATACAGATAATCGATCCGGGTTCATGCCGATCACTACATCCAAAGTCGCGTCAAAACTTTGCTCTGACTGATGTGGCAAGCCGTAAATCAGATCCATATTGATGGATGAAAAGCCCAGTTGTCGTGACTTGTCCAGTACGGCTTGGGTTTGTTCCAGGGGTTGTACGCGGTTAACGGCAGTTTGTACCCGGTGATCAAGATCCTGTACTCCAAGACTGATCCGGTTAAAGCCAGTTTTACGCAACACTTCAAGCGTTTCCGGGCTGGCTTCACGCGGGTCTATTTCAATTGAGTAGTCACCCTTGTCATCATCACGTAGATTGAATCGGCTGCGTAGGGTCGACATCAATTCATGCATCTGTTCATCACTGATAAACGTCGGTGTACCGCCACCCCAATGCAACTGGTCTACGATTCTGTCATCACTGTACCATTGCGACAACTGTGCCATTTCGCGATAAACGGTATCAAGATAGGGTTGAGCACGATCACGGTTGCGGGTAATAACCTTGTTGCAGGCGCAGTAATAACAAACATGGGCACAAAAGGGGATATGCACATACAGCGACAAAGGTGCGGCCTTATCTGCTGAGGACTGTCCTTCACTGATCAGTGCTTGCGGTGAAAGTGCCGGATCAAACTGTACGGCTGTCGGGTAGGATGTATAGCGTGGGCCTGACAGATCATAGCGTTTAATCAGATCCATATCCCATACAATGCGGCTATCATTTATCACCAAAAATACCTCAATTAAATCAATCTTTAAAAACCTTGTACGTAGCAGTCTGCTAATTTTACAGGTTAAGCAGACTGTTGAGTGGCAAGGTATAAATACCAAATACGATAATCACTGCGCCGGCAATGCGACGCGTCAGACGTTTCTGCATAATGCTGCGTACCTGGCGGGCCAGTAACCCAGTGGTAAACATGGCGGGTAAGGTACCCAATCCAAATGCAGCCATCAGTAAGGCGCTTTGTTGCCAGCTACCCGCCGCTGAAGACCAGAGTAATGTGCTATAAACCAAGCCACAAGGTAACCAGCCCCAGAGTACCCCCAGTAAAATGGCTTGTTGTGGGTTACTCACAGGCAAAATTCTGGCCGCATGGGGTTGTATATGCCGCCAGAGATGCCCACCCATTTTTTCCAGTCGGGTAATGCCAAACCACCACTGCCTACATAAAGCCCCATAGCTATAAGCAGTATGCCAGCGAATATTTGCAGTATCATGCCGGTGGTGCCTGTTGCGACCAGAGCACCAGCAACGCCTATTAAAGCACCTGCAAGGGTATAGCTACTGATACGACCAAGATTATACCCCAGCAGTATCAGCCAGGCTGGATATCTGCCACCCTGAGTGTTCAGTCCAACACTGGCCGCTATGCCACCACACATGCCGATGCAGTGGGTACTGCCGAGTAGGCCGATCAGAAAAGCCGTTGTCAGCAGCAGGGGTTCAGTCATCCGATTTCCGGTTACTCTTTGGATCTACTTTGGCATCATCCGGGATCATGTCATCATCATCGTCATAGAGAATGCTGTGAGCGGGTGAATCCAGATCATCGAACTGACCGCTATTAACGCTCCAGAAAAACGCCCAGAAGGCTATTCCAGTTAATATCAGAGCGATTGGAATCAAAATAATGATAATTTCCATCAGGTACCTGCCTTGGCTTTAACGGACTCAGGCAGTGGAGCCGTCTGAGTGGTTTGTGGTTTTCTGGCACGACGTGCCAGGCGCATGGCATTACCGGTTACAATCAATGAACTTGCCGTCATGCCGATGGCCGCAATATAGGGTGGAACCAGTCCCAGGGCAGCCGCCGGTAGCGCAATGATATTGTACAGCAGAGAAAAACCCAGGTTTTCTTTAATGATCGTTCGAGTCTTGCGCGCCAGGCGGATGCCTTCAGCCAGGGTTTGCAGATTGTTGTTGGTCAATACGGCATCGGCATTGGTTTTTGCCAGATCAGTAGCTGCACCCATGGATACCGATGTCTGTGCACCAACGAGTACTGGTATGTCGTTAATACCATCACCTACCATGATGGTTTGCTTGCCTTCAGCCTGGAGTTTGCGGATATGTTCCAGTTTTTGCTCTGGGCTCATGCCACTATTGATCTGATCTATATCCAGCTTTTCAGCTATGCGCTGTACGGCGGGTGATGTATCACCGGTGAGTATCTCTACACTTAGCCCCAGTACTTTGAGCTCTTGAATGGCCTGGCGAGTCTCGCGACGGATTTGATCATCCAGTGCGAACCAGGACAGTGCCTGAAATTCATCACCCAGTAATATCCACTGACGTAGCTGGTCGGGCATAGCAGGAACAGGCTGCCCGGATAACTGCATTACATAGTCGGGTTTACCGATACGATAGTGTTTTCCATCTATAATACCCTCTATACCTTGACTGACAGATACCTGGATGGCCTCAGCCGCTGCGGTATACCAAGGAGTAAAAGCACGTCCTATAGGGTGCTCGGATAGAGATTCAAGCGCGGCTCCCCAGTTAAGGGCATCAGCCGGCGAAGTGCCGTTAAGTGGGAGTGTTTCCTGAATAGCCAAGCGGCCCTCAGTGAGTGTTCCGGTTTTATCAAAAATAATATGTGTGGCTTTACTGAAAGATTCCAGTACATGGCCTCTGGTAATCAATAAGCCCTGTTGTCGAAGTGTGCCTGTAGCGGCTGTCAGTGCCGTGGGTGTGGCGAGTGATAGAGCACAGGGCAGGTAACAACCAGAACGGAGAGGGTGATCCAGAACGCACTGGCCGGTTCAATGAAGTACCAGGCTGTGGAGACACAAGCCGCAACAATCAACGTAGCGCCAACAAAATAGCGCGCAATATGATCTGCTACTCGGGCCACATAAGGCTTTTCACTTTGAGCACGGTCCAGCAGTCTGACAATCGATGATATACGACTATTTTGACCCACCGCGCTAACCTGCATCTCTACCGGGTTTTCTATATTAATAGTACCGCCTACCAATGCATCCTGACACTTTTTTGAGACCGGCATATATTCACCGGTCAGGGCGGATTCATCTACTGAAGAGAAGCCTTTAATGATTAATCCGTCAGCTGGAATTGTTTGTCCCGGCTTGATGCGAACTCTATCCCCTGGTTGCAGTGAGCTTGCTGCAACCAGCTCTTCTTCACCTTCCGGGGTTATACGCACAGCACTGGCCGGAATAAGATTAAGTAATGCATTGCCAGCCCGTCCTGTACGTTGCCTGGCCTTCATCTCCATATAGCGGCCGATCAGGAGGAAAAAAGCAAACATGGTGACTGATTCGAAATAGATATCACCTGTATTGAACATAGTTGCCCAGACGCTGGCAATATAGCCTCCCCAAATAGCAATGGAGACAGGAATATCCATGGTTAGGTGTCTGGCTTTGATGTCGCGAAAAGCGTTTTTTAGAAAAGGCAGTGCGGCATAGAGCACGACTGGCGTTGCAACAATCATGCTGGCCCAGCGCATCAACATGACATATTTTTCATCCATACCTGTGCCAGCTATATCGGCCGCATAAATAGCGGCTGCAAACATCATGGCCTGCATGGATCCGATGCCCGCCACGCCTAAGCGAATAATGGAGCGCTTGCTTTCCTGTACCAGAAGTTGCTCTTCTTTATCAGGATGGTAAGGGTGAGCTTTGTAACCGATACGAATCACTTCGGCCAATAAATGACTTAGCTTGGCTTGATCTGGATGCCAGATCAAGCGGGCACGGTGATTAGCCAGATTAACACTGAACTTGATTACACCAGCTTGCTTTGACAGGTGTTGCTCCAACAGCCACACACAGGCTGCACAACTTATTCCTTCAATAACAAGTGTCGCTGTGTGCGCTTCTGTATTCTGCCCCGTGACAAACGCTTGCTGAATTTCTTGATTGTCGTAGAGCGCCAATTCTTGGGTCAGTGATGCAATCTCGGATAAATCAGCTGTAGTGGGGCTGAGCTCATCACCACGATGCTGGTAAAAGTTATCCAGTCCCCCGGAAACGATCGTTTGAGCCACTGCCTGACAACCAGGGCAGCACATACGCTTATCTTCGTCGTTGATGCGTGTGAAAAATTGACTGGCTGGAGGTATGTCAGAGCCACAGTGGAAACACTGTTCAGGATCTGTCTTTCGGTTGACTGCTTGCATCAGTTACTTCCAATCAGTCCTGTTACGGAATAAATGCCAGGACCTTATTTTCAAAGGGAGGGCGAGCATCCAGCATGAGTTTCCATTTACCTTCAGGTGATATGAGTAGAAAGGTTGAACGTGCCGTAATGGGATGTGTCAGGCTGCCATTGAACTGAGGTAGATTACCCAAGCGGTGAAGCTGGATAACATGGTCTCGTTCATGATTGGCGCCCACCTTAACATGTAACTCCAGTGTCGACAGGTTGGCTGGTAGATCGCCCAGCATGGTCAGTATGGCTTCGCCGGTTTCTGTATCCAGTTTGAGATTAGCACTTAGGCCCAGTTTTTTGGCATTCTCTATCATGGTTTCATCAATAGCATAGCCACGACCATCTCGAACGAATTCCTTATTCAGCGGTGGATCTATGCGCTGCTGAGTAATAGAAACGGACAGCATAATAAAGCCAACTGTCATAGCCGCCAGTATGGGAGTTAGAATAAACCACAGCCAGGGTTGTTTGTACCAAGGGATGATTTGGACAGAATCTTGACTCATTAAGAGACCTCATAAGAACAGGCGGCAAGTTTATTGCCGCCTATTATACTAAAAAACAGTTGGAATTTTTACCCTTACCGTGACGGTGGTGGGCCCATAAAGCGACTTTCGACCGTTGCAGTAACTTTAGGTTCATCCACGGTTTCGACAGTGAAAATAATCGATGAGTTCGCGGTGCTGAGTTTATTTTTCTCTATTTGAACCCGAATCGGGTAATCGATAAGCTCACCGGCACTTACATTCACTTCAGAATCGTTCACCATTTGCAGTCCATCAATGCCCTCTACAGTAATCCGGTAGCGCCTGTCTACCTGCTCTTTGTTAGCAACTTTAAGTGTGTATACGTTTTGAATCAGACTGCCACTGACTTCGTTGAATAGAGCACCACGGTCACGTATGGCTTCAAATTCAATTGGAACACGATTTGATAATACATAGACAAACGCTGCGCACATAATGACAACAGCTGTCAGGTAACCCATCAAGCGTGGACGAAGAAATTTAGTTGGTTTTCCGTTAAGGGAGTGCTCGGTGGTATAGCGAACCAAACCGGGTTCATAACCCATTTTGTTCATGATTTCGTCACAGGCGTCAATACACGCACCACAAGCTACACACTCGTACTGCAACCCATCACGGATGTCGATACCAACGGGGCAGACGTTAACGCAGGCGTAGCAATCGATACAGTCACCCAGACCTTCAGCTTTATAGTCAGTGTCTTTTTTGCGTTTGCCGCGTTTTTCACCGCGAGCCTCGTCGTAAGAGATAACTAAGGTGTCCTGATCAAACATCACGCTCTGAAAGCGTGCATAAGGACACATGTAGATACATACCTGTTCGCGCAACCAGCCCGCATTGCCGTAGGTGGCAACAGTTAAAAAGCCTAGCCACCAGAGCTCCCAAGGCCCAAGGTCAGCACTAAGAATGCTGGGTAGCAGTTCGCGGATCGGAGTGAAGTAGCCAACAAAAGCTATAGCGGTAGCTGCTGCAATAACAATCCATATGACGTGTTTAGCGGCTTTACGCAGAAACTTTTCGCCATTCATGGGTCCTTTATCCAGACGCATGCGTTTGTTGCGGTCACCTTCGGTGATTCGCTCGGCCCAGATAAAAAACCAGGTCCATACAAACTGAGGGCAGGCGTAGCCACACCAGAGCCGCCCCGCAAAAACGGTTACAAAAAACAGGATAAAAGCCAGAATGATCAACAGCCAGGACAGCAGCATGAAGTCTTGGGGCCAGAAAGTCATTCCAAATATATGGAACTGACGATTGGGCAGATCGAAAAGAACGGCCTGTCGACCATCATACTGTATCCATGAAAAAGCAAAAAACATCGCCAGCATGACAAAGCCAGCGGCGGTGCGCAGGTTTTTAAAAAAGCCTTTGTAATATTTGACGTAGATATGCTCTCGTTTGGCATATAAGTCATAAGATTGACTGTTGTTGTCTTTTCCAGGGGTTACATCTTTGACCGGTATCTGGTTCATGATCTGCCTGCCATCGTTTAACAAGTGTGATTGCTATTCGATTGATTGAATAAGTGAATGCTTAAGTAATGATAGTATGCCAAAAAAAAAGGTGATATGACCTATATCATATCACCTTTATTTAGTTGATTTTCACTTAGTCGTTGCTGAGACTCATAACGTAAGCTGTAACCAGGTGTCTCTGGTCTTCAGTCAGAAGTCCATTAAATGCTGGCATCACCCCAAAACGACCATGGCGAAGAGTGTGGGCGATTTGTTCAAAGTCGCCGCCATACAGCCAGGTATCGTCAGTCAGGTTGGGTGCTCCTAAGGCGTGCATGCCTGTGCCATCAGGCATATGGCAGGCGGCACAAAGTGACGCAAACTGAGGTTCTGCACGTGCAGCAGACTCGGTATCGTGTTCGCGATTGCTTAGGCCAAGTACATAGTGAGCCATATCGCGCACACCATCTTCACCCAGAACCTCGCCCCATGCAGGCATAGCACCATTACGACCCTGGTGCAGGGTAGCTTTGATTGCCTCTTCAGAGCCACCCCACAACCAGTCACTGTCGGTCAGGTTGGGGAAGCCGTAAAAGCCAACCCCACCAACACCGTGGCAGACAGAACAGTTGTTGGCGAACAGGCGCTGGCCGATACGCAGGCCTTCAGCATTTTCAGGCTGCTGTAGTTCTTCAACTGACAGCACTGCAAAACGCTCAAAGATCGGCGCATAATGCTCTTCAGCATAGGCCATTTCCTCTTCCCATTGCCCCGTAGACGTCCAGCCAAGTAGACCTTTGAAGTTACCCAGGCCAGTATAGCAACAAATAGACCAGACCAAAAACCACAGTGGCAACAAACATCTGAAACCACCATTTTGGCATTGGGTTGTCCAGCTCTTCGATACCATCGAAAGAGTGTCCCACAGTTTCTTCAGTTTGTTCCTGATGTGGCTGACTTCTTTTGGTTGAAAAAAGCAACCAGATACAACCCACGATAACCCCAAGCGTGATTACCGTAATCCATGCGCTCCAGAAAGCACTCATTTCTCATCTCTCCCGTTATGGCACGTTCATTGCCATTTTTCTGCGCCTCACCTTCATCCTCATCTTCATCGGCGAAGGGGAGGTTGGCAGCATCATCGAAATGTTTTTTGTTCTGAGGTAATAGTACCCAGATAAACAGTCCGATGAATGTGATCAGCATGATCAATGGCATGAACGGGCCATAGACTTCATAACTCACAATGGATTACCGCACATCATAGTTTGAGTGGGTTTTACCGAGTGCCTGCAGGTAAGCTACCAGTGCATCAACCTCGAGAACACCCTGCACATCAGACTTGGCGTTGGCAATCTGCTCATCAGTATAGGGAACACCCAGGGTTCTCAGTACTTCCATTTTCTTGGCAGTTTGGTCACCACTGAGCTGACGTTCAAACAGCCATGGGTAAGATGGCATTTTTGATGTCGGTACAACGTCACGCGGGTTATAAAGGTGCGCACGCTGCCAATCATCAGAGTAACGCTCACCTACACGGGCCAGATCTGGACCGGTACGCTTAGAACCCCATAGGAATGGGTGTTCCCAAACGTGCTCATTGGCGGTAGAGAAATGCCCATAGCGCTCAGTTTCTGCACGGAAAGGGCGAATCATCTGAGTGTGGCAAACATGGCAGCCTTCACGAATATAGATATCACGGCCTTCCAGCTCGGTTGCTGTATAGGTGCGCATATCTTGAATTGGCTGAGTCGTAGAGTCTTTGAAGAACAAAGGCACGATCTCTGCCAGGCCGCCGAAGCTGATCACGATGATGATCAGAATTGCCATTAAGCCGGCATTCTTTTCAATAGTTTCATGCTTAATCATTACTGTATGCTCCTCGCCCCAATCATGCGGTCTGTGCAGATGTTTCAGCGTCAGCGGCTTCAACAGAGCTACCGCCACGTACTGTCTGCCAGACGTTATAGGCCATGATAAACATGCCTAACAGGAAGATAGCACCACCGATCACGCGAACAAAATAACCTGGATGACTTGCTTCCAGCGCTTCAACGAAGCTGTAAGTCAATGTACCGTCCTGGTTAACTGCGCGCCACATCAGGCCCTGCAGAATACCGTTTACCCACATGGAAACGATATAAAGCACGGTTCCGATTGTAGCCAGCCAGAAATGTACGTTGATTAGTCCAACGCTGTGCATCTGTGCTTTGCCGAACAGTTTCGGAATCATGTGGTATATCGCACCGATAGAAATCATCGCTACCCAGCCCAGTGCACCGGAGTGAACGTGACCGACTGTCCAGTCAGTGTTGTGGGATAAAGCGTTGACTGTCTTGATAGACATCATCGGGCCTTCAAAGGTAGACATGCCATAGAATGACAGTGAAACCACCAGGAAGCGCAAGATAGGATCGGTACGCAGTTTGTGCCAGGCACCTGACAGCGTCATCATACCGTTGATCATACCACCCCAGGAAGGAGCCAGTAGAATCAAAGACATAACCATACCTACAGACTGTGTCCAGTCAGGCAGAGCTGAGTAGTGAAGGTGGTGACCACCTGCCCACATATAGGTGGCAATCAACGCCCAGAAATGCACGATCGACAGACGGTAAGAGTAGACCGGACGGTTAGCTTGCTTCGGAACGAAGTAGTACATCATGCCGAGGAAGCCAGCTGTCAGGAAGAAACCTACAGCGTTGTGACCGTACCACCACTGCACCATGGCATCGATAGTACCAGGGTAAGCCGAGTAGGATTTGATCATGGTAACTGGCATGGCAGCACTGTTAACTACGTGCAGCACAGCAATAACCAGGATAAATGCCATGTAGAACCAGTTGGCCACATAGATATGAGCTGTCTTGCGTTTGAAGACAGTACCCATAAACACGATCGCATAAACCACCCAGACTAGAGTGATCAGGATATCGATCGGCCATTCCAGTTCAGCGTACTCTTTAGCTGAGGTTAACCCCAGTGGCAGCGTTACTGCCGCCAGTACAATTACCAGTTGCCAACCCCAGAAGGTAAATGCGGCTAATCCGTCAGAGATCAATCGAGTCTGACAGGTACGCTGCACCACGTAGTAAGAGGTAGCAAAAAGGGCAGAACCACCAAATGCGAAAATTACCGCATTGGTGTGTAACGGACGTAAACGTCCGTAGGATAACCAGGCTGTGTCAAAGTTCAGTGCCGGCCAGACCAGCTGGGATGCTATCAGTACACCTACGGTCATACCGACAATGCCCCAGACTACGGTCATGATGGCGAATTGACGCACCACCTTATAGTTGTAGGTTGGATGATCAGTTGCAATGCTCATATCAGGCTCTCATCAACAAGCTGTTAATAGTAAGAAGAGTTCCATCGGCGATTATCAGTGAATTACCCTTCATTTCAATGTGATCTCGGGTTTATCTGCGACAGCTTGTCGCGGGTTCGGGACATCATGCTTGTAAGATATGTTCGATTTGTTGTTTTGTTTTGATTTTTATAATTAATTGAAAAATATGAATATATTTGATATATATGTGATTAATTCAGAGTTTTATTATATGTATAATTTGTTTTAATTAATCCTTTGTGTAGTGTTTTAGTCTAACCGGTGGCTGGTGTTTTTTTATGTTTAGTTGATATGGATCAAAAGTATTTTGCAGTAATCATTCGGGTTATGCTGTCATTTCCATGTTTAAGGTCGAGTTGTTATGTCATTTACATCAGTTTTATTGCAGTGTCGTGCCGGGTTTGAGTCGGAATGCGCTGTGGAGTTTTCTGAACAGGCTTTGGAAGCAGGCTGTGCCGGTTATGTCCGCTTTGAACGTAATGCGGGTTATGTGCGTTTCATGCTGCAGAGTGATGCCCTTGCGTTACTGCAGCAGTTATCATTTCGGTCTCTGGTCTTTACGCGTCAATGGTGTGCCTGTCTGGAGCCCTTTGATCAGTTGCCAGCTACTGATCGGTTGAGTGTGTTGCTGGCGCCCATAGCGTCGTTACCGCCCTGTGCTGAGCTGCTGGCTGAGGTGCCAGACACCACGGAAGGTCGAGAACTGCTTCCCTTTGCCGGAAAGTTCAGCTCTGCAATGGCGCAGGCCTTGCGTCAGCAGGGGGTTATGTTGCCCCGGAAAGCGCGAGCAGAGTGGCGCATGCATCTATTTGTGTTATCCGGCCGCCATCTGATCATCGGTGTTAGCCCGATTAATAATGGATCAGGTTTGGAGATGGGGATACGGCGACTGAAGTTTCCAGCGCAGGCACCGAGTCGTTCAACTCTGAAACTTGAGGAAGCCTGGCATTGGTTTGTGCCACGTCATGAATGGGGTGAGCGTCTGGGTGGCGGTAAAACCGCCGTGGACCTCGGAGCTGCACCGGGAGGCTGGACCTGGCAGTTGGTGCGACAAGGTATGTTTGTTACAGCGGTAGATAACGGTCCTATGTCTGAAGATTTGATGGAATCGGGGCAGGTTACCCATTGCCGCGAAGATGCGTTTTATTTCCAGCCATCCAAACCGGTTGATTGGTTGGTGTGTGATGTGGCAGATAAACCGTCCCGTGTTGCCACCCTTATGCTGCAATGGGCATTGCAGGGTTGGTGTCGTGAGATGATTTTTAATCTTAAGTTGCCGATGAAAAAGCGCCATCAGGAAGTACAGCAATGCTTGAATCTGATCAGTTTGGGGCTTGAGCGGGAAGGTGTTCGCCACCGTCTTTCTGCACGTCATCTTTATCATGACCGGGAGGAAGTGACCTGTTATCTGGATCTGCGTCGGTAATAATGCCGGTAATCCTGCTATGAATGTGAATAGCTGGTTTCTAAGGCACAAAAATTCTGAGACAATGTATCTCTTTTTCTGGAAGCTGGCAGTCTCAGATGAGTCAACCCGTATCAGACATGTCACTGGATACTTCCGGGCTGTTTTGTCCAGAGCCTGTGATGCTGTTGCACAAAAAAGTTCGGGAGATGCAGCCTGGACAGGTGGTGTTTGTAAAAGCAACTGACCCGTCTACACAGCGCGATATTCCAAGGTTTTGTACTTTCTTGGGACATGAATTGATTGCGCAGCTTCAGCAGGAAGATGGCTATGAGTACTATATTCGAAAAGGTGTTGAGTGAAGCGGAGCTTGCTGCTCGGCGAACAGAGCAGTTACTTCGTGAATGTGAACAGATTCTTGATCAGGCCGAATACAAACGACAGCGAGTTGAGAGTAAAAAAGTGAGCGAATCAGTAAATAGTGAAAATACCGGGTCTGCAACAGCAGGCGGCAAGCGAAACAAAAATCGTGCTGCGAATATAGCTGCTGTGCAATTGCTGATGGATGCTTATCCTGAGGTTTTTTCACGCGATCAGGTTCGGCCGTTGAAAATTGGTATCCAGGAAGATCTGGTTGCTGATGACAAGGTGTCACGTACCAAAATCAAGCGAGCTTTAGCTTCGTATGTGCGCTCTCCCCAGTATCTGCGCAGTTTCCAGGAGGGAGCTGAGCGTGTTGGTCTGGATGGCCAGCCTGCCGGTAATGTAACGGCAGAAGAGGCTGAACACGCCAAGGGGAAGTTACAGGCTATGCAGGATGCGCGTCGTGAGCGTATTAAAGAGCAGGCGCGTGAAGCTAAATTAAAGGAAAAAGAAGAGCGTCTGAGTAGTAAACTGGATCAGTTGCTGTCATTGAATAATCGAAATTAATCCGCTGTAAAAGTCATAATGTCTGGCCGACACTGAGCCCGCAATGTGCGAGTAGTGTCTGCCAGGCCTGTGTGTGTTTCTCCCTTGCCTGATGAAATCTGTGTAACACACCGTCTTGAGCCTCAATATCAAAAAGCTGCGAGAAATATGCCTCAGAGCTGGGTGGTAGTGGTAAGTGCTGTTGTATAGCCTGATGCCTGGTTTGCCAGTGTCGTCCGAACTGATCCGTCAGTGCCAGGTAAGGCTGGAATTCAGCTGCATAAAAATTCCTGAATACATTTTGAATAATCACGGAGCGGTTGTTGGGTTGCTGATCAAAACAGATTGGACGTCTCTCCAGTCGAGCTTCAATGGCTTGGGTAACCTGCGTCATGGTGTAACTAAGCAGATATACGCTACGCAGCCACTGCTGACCTGATTGCATGCGATAGAGTTGCTCATAATAGACTTCTATTTCGTTAATGAAATGACTGTCTGGCCAGGGTGTCTCTTGTGTGACTAATTGGCTAATCAGCGTAAAGGCGTCCAGTGTGCTGCTGGCCTGATTAACCAGGCCTTGTGCGTGCATGGGTAGCGGTTCAAATGAGCGGGAAAACTGCTGTTCCATCTCTTCACTGGTGTAAATGCTGTTCCAGATCACCCGGGGCAGCTGTTCCTGTTTATGTTGCAGAATCTGCCTGACTCTATGCAGCAGAGGTACTAATGTGTCATCTGTTTCCACACGCTGCGACAGATCTTGCTCACAGGCTTCAACAGCTGGTAAAAAACGTAGCTCATATTTCAGAGTCTGAGAGGGTGTCATCACCCGGCCAAGATTGCTGTTACGTTCAGCAATTAAAGGTAGCAGATCGCAATGGCGCAGTTGCAAAACGTCAATCAGGCCTTCACGTAACCCCTCAACAGGCAGCAGGCGTTCTCTGCGCGGTGGAAATGCTGGGAAGGGCGAGTTTCCGGGTGAAAACCCAATCGGTTCATCCAGCGCATTGCTTACCCGGCGGGTATAATCCTGCAGCATTTTTTCTGCATTGGGTTCGCCACAGCCATACAACAGGCTGATCAGAAGTAGCAGGCTAAGTGGTCTCCACATATTGAGATACTCGGTTCAGGCGTGTCATCAGCATTACGGCACCTGCACTCAGGCCGATCAGCAGTCCATACCAGAAACCTGCTGCTCCCATGGCAGGAACCAGCCAGCTGGTCATCCCCAAAATATAACCTGCAGGCAGACCGATCAGCCAGAAAGACACGAAGACCAGTAGTAAGGGAATAAACGTATCTTTATAGCCTCTAAGTGCGCCTGCCGCACTGACCTGCAACGCATCCGAAAACTGGAACAGCGCCGCGATGGTTAATAGTAGTATAGCCAGTGTCACTATCTCTGCATCGGGTGTGTACAGCTGTGCAATCTGTTGGGCTAACAGTATGGTTAGTAGTGTTGTGATGAGTGCTACAGCGAGGGTGAACTGAATGCCGGTAAAAGCAGCCAGGCGTGCTTGCGCCAGTTCACCAGCGCCCTTCAGTTGGCCAACACGAATGGTGAGCGCCATAGCGATACTTAGCGGTACCATGAACACCATGCCGGTATAGCTGATGGTGATTTGATGCGCGGCCAAAACGACTTCGCCATAAGGTGCCAAAAGCAATGCGATAACACTGAACATGCTGGCTTCTATAAGCAGGGCAATGCCGATGGGGATTCCCAGACGCAGGAATAGTGCGATACGACTGAAATCAGGCCTGTGCCACGGATACCACAAAGGTAGTCGACTAAATTGCTGGCTCTGCCGGGTGTAGGTAATACCAGCTGTCAGCATAATCCACATGACAATGGCGCTGGCCCAGCCGCAGCCTACACCCCCCAGTTCAGGTAATCCAAATTTTCCAAAAATAAATATATAATTCAACGGGATGTTGCACAGCAATGCCAGTAGTGCAATTTTCATGATGGCGCGAGTCTTACCATAGCCTTCACTAAAGCCGCGGATGGTTTGGTAGACCATTAAAGCTGGAAAGCCCCAGGAAATCGCTTCCAGGTAGCCTCGGGTCTTATCTTCCAGTGAGGCTTCCAGGGATAACAGTGACAGCAGGGGCTGTGTATTCTGCAGTAGCCAGAAAGAAATGATTCCCAGTAATAGCGCAACCCAAACACCTTGGTGGAAAATACTGGGTGTATCACTATCTTTTCTGCCACCAACCAGGTGGGCAACCAAAGGTGTGACAGCCATTAGGATGCCGGAAAATGCCAGATAAATGGGTATCCACAGGCTGGTGCCGAGAGCAATGGCGGCGAGGTCTTCGCTACCAGCGCGTGCTGACATGAGCGTATCAACAAAACCCATAGTGTTTTGTGCCAGCTGAGCAATCATAATTGGCCAGGCGAGTAGCATCAGGGTTTTGATTTCAGCTTTTTTGATACTGAAATAGGAAGGGCTGAGGGGTCTGTTCATTAATTAGTTGTCGTGCCATCGGAGCCGGACTCTCGATGCCATTAGTTGTTTAAAGTAGATTAAAAAAGGGCGCTGATCAGCGCCCTTCGGTGTTATCCTCAGATTGCCAGGCTATCAGTCCAGACGAACTTTAACATAACTACCCGGGGCGGCTTCAATCGGTTTGTGCGTAGCGTTGCCGTAATCCTTGGGAGCATCAATTTTTTTGCCTGCACGGCGTTTCAGCCATTCAGACCAGTGTGGCCACCAGGAGCCTTCCTGCTTCTCGGCGGTTTCCAGCCAGTGATCAGGCCCTTTGCCGACTTCACCCTTGATCCAGTAGTGACGACGGTTTTTCGATGCCGGGTTGATAACACCGGCAACATGGCCGCTGGCACCCAGGACAAATTCCAGCGGTCCTTTGAAGGTTTCTGTAGCCGAAAAAGTGCTCTTCCAGGGGGCGATATGGTCTTCAACAGCGGAGAAGAAGTAGCAAGGCGTTTTCACTTTGCCCAGATCAATAGACTCACCACAAATGGTCAATCCACCTGGTTCAACCAGTTTGTTTTCCAGGTACATCTTGTTCAGATAGAAGGTGTACATTCTGGCTGGCAGGTTGGTGGGGTCACTGTTCCAGAACAGAATATCGAAAGGAGGCGGAGTCTGTCCTTTCAAATAGTTGTTTACTACGTAGGACCAGATCAGATCATTTGAGCGCAACATGTTGAAGGATGTGGAAAGCTCACGACCATGCAGGATGCCTTCTTTGTTGACTTTTTCTTCCAGGGTTTTGACCTGGTATTCGTCAATAAAGACTTTCATATCACCCGGATCGCGGAAATCGGTCAGCGTGGTGAGGAAGGTCGCTGAGGTGACACTGGTATCCTTACGGTTTGTCATAACCGCCAAGGCCGTGGCCATTAGCGTACCGCCAACACACCAGGCAACGGCATTGACCTTATCGGACTCGGCAATCTCTTTAGTGACTTCAATGGCTTTCAATACGCCGCGTTCTACATAGTCGTCCCAGCTGAGAGTGCTCATATCTTTGCTTGGATTCACCCAGGCAACCAGGAAGACGTTATAGCCCTGTTCTACACAATATTTAACATAAGAGTTGTGTGGCTGCAGGTCGAGAATATAAAATTTATTGATACTGGGTGGAACTATCAGCAGCGGCTTGTCATAAACCTGCTCACACTCAGGCTTGTAATGCAGCAACTGGAACAGATCATTCTGAAATACCACAGCACCTTCGGTGGTGGCCAGATTCTCACCCAGTATAAAGGCATTTTCATCGGTCATGGTGATATGACCTTTGTCGATATCGCCCAGCAGGTTTTTCAGGCCATCAATCAGACTCTGGCCGTTGGTTTCCAGTGCCTGGTTCAACACTTCCGGATTGGTAATAGCAAAGTTGGTGGGTGATAGTGCATCAACATACTGCTGGGTATAAAATTCCAGTTTTTTCTGCTCTTGATCAGATAAATTGGCATTGGCAGCCATTTCTGTCAGCATTTTCGACGACAGCAGATAAGATTGTTTGATGTAATCAAAGATTGGATTTTTTGACCATTCTTCGTTCTGAAAGCGACGATCACCCGCTGATGGCTGAGCAATTTGTTCGCTGGCACCGCTCCAGATGTTTCGCCAAAGATTCATTTGTGCCTGTTGATAATCAGCGATAGCTTTTATCCAGACTGTAGGGTCTTCCAGTGAACGAGTTGCCAGCTCGGTCCAGGAGGTTGTGAATTGACGAAAAATGTCATCACCACCTGTAGCTGAATACATCTCCAAAAGCTTGGAGGTTTCTTCACTGACGTAGTTGATGAATTCTTGTGGGTCGTTGGTAATATTGTCTTTCTTATCCATAGGTGCGGCCTGTTATGCGTCCGGTTAGCTGATCAGGATATCTAATCAAGTAAACTGTATCGTATCTAATATATTTATCACATTAGCACTTAGACGGGTTTGAGTCGAATACTAAGGGGATTTTATGTGCAGTGCGGAAAATAAACTTGAAGTATGTGAGCTGGAACTGATGACAACACAGGGTTGTCACCTGTGTGACGAGGCTGTCGAGGTTATGTTGCAAGTGCTGGATGCAGGTTGTTTTTCGGTAGATCTGCTGGACATAGCGTTCGATGATACGTTGATGGAGCGCTATGCAACCCGTATTCCGGTGCTTGTTGCTCCGGCAACGGGTGCGGAGCTGAGCTGGCCTTTTGGCACAGAGCAGCTCCGTTGCTTTAGTGAGCAGGCGTTCTTAGCGCGGCATGCTCCAGGCAAGCATTGAGCGTTCCTGGTCACTGAAGACACGTGCTGGTTGTCCAGCCAATGTATTGTAAATGACGCCGAAAGCTAACACATTCAGAACATAGCCGCGCGTTTCATCGAATGGAATGGTTTCTATCCATATGTCCAAGGGGAGGTGTCCGCGCGCAGACAGCCACTGCCTGACACGTCCAGGTCCAGCATTGTAAGCTGCCGTTGCATGCACCCGGTTACCTCTGAAGCGTGATTGCATTTGTGCCAAATAGGCTGAGCCCAGGCGTACATTGATATCCGCATCATTGAGTCGTTCCAGACTGGTCAGTGGAATGTCAGCTCGGCGCGCGGTTTCTCTGGCTGTAGCTGGCATCAATTGCATCAGCCCCGCGCACCGGCACCAGACTGAGCGACCTCCAGAAAAGCGCTTTCCTGACGGGTCACAGATAGCGCCCAGGAAGGCTCAATATCAAACTCTTTCGAAGCCTTATCGAACAGATCCCGATAAGGTGCTGGAAAACGTAATGCCAGATCATCCCATTGATCACTGGCAATTGCACCGCGGATGCCCTGAAAGTACCAGCCCCAGCTCTGGATGACGTGTGCTGCGGCATGGATCTGATCCGGGGATAGAGTGGCTGTCATCAGGTTCCACTCCTGGTTGGCTTCTCGTATCCGCTCCAGACGATAAAATTCGTGGATGCGTTGCATGGGTGCCAGTTGTGCAATCTGATGCAGTTGTTCCTGACTGAACCCGGAGGGTTTGTCATTTAGTGCAAAGGGACGGTGAGTCAGTTCGGCCGCTTTGAATCCGTAATAGCTACGTTCTGCCGTGAGTTGCGCCAATAGCTGTGGATCGGGTTGACGACCTTGCTGCAGGTCTGCAACCAGGCTCCAGTAGAGCCAGCGTCCTTGCTGACGCACCTCTTCTGGCAGGCGTGTGATCATGTGCCGGGTAGCTGACCAATCCTGTTCAGTGAGTGCCAGTCGAATACGCCACTCGGTTAGCTCTGAAAAGCGGTAGTCCGGATCAATCTGGGCCAGTATAGCCTCTGCATCTGGCTGAAAGCGTTTGGCATAAAGAACGCCCAGGCGATTAATCAGGGGGGCTTGAGCGCTATCAGGTATTTGTAGCCGGCGTGCTTGCTCGCTCAGGGTGAGCAAGGCAAGGCGCAAGTCATTACTGGCCAGGCGTTGGATGGCCATGAGTGCCAGACGGCTGGCATCAGGTGTGTAGTTGCTCAGTAAGGCTGGATCAGCGGCGAGAGACTCTGGCTGGTTGTAAATCTGCCACAGCAAGGCCAGCTGTTGTTGTGCTGACGGCTCAGTGACGAAACGTTCAGCATACTTCGCAATGCTGGTATTACCCGCTTCCAGTGCCAGAAGTGTGCGCTCCAGCCCCACTTCAGAATCGATTTTGCCAGCTTGAATCAGTTGATTAAACAGTGGGTCACAAGCACCATGCTGAGAGTTGCCGGTTAACCATAGACGTAGCCCTTCGGTATAGGCTACTTCCTGGTTTTGCTGTGCCAGTTCTCCGCGCGCAGCTAAACACTGTAATTGAGCACTGGGGGAGCGGACCTGCGCGAAGTAATTGAAAAAATCAGGCCACTGTGACTTTTCACTCAAATGTACAGCCCAGATATGCAGGAAGCGTTGATAAAGCGGTGTGCCCTCAAGCTTTGCCAGCAAGGCTTCAGCGTCAGCTGGTGTCATGGTTTTTAGTTGCTGTGTGGCTTGCGCGTAGTAAATATACGGCAGTAGTGGGTAGTCGCTGAGAGCAGAGAGTGCCTGATCGACCTCTGCTATTTCACCCGCTCGGGCCGCCTCCAGTGTGTCAAGGTAAAGTTCACGCTGATACTCCGGATAATTGCTAGCCAGCAGTGAAGTAGAAAGCAGCATGCCAGACACACAGAACGTTAGGGGTTTAAGCAGATTCATAGAAGCACCTTCAGCGCTGGATAAGACGTTTATGGTATCCAGTAATGACTAGTGTAGCGCCTGGCAGGTTCCTTTGAGAAGGTGCAAAGCAACTATTCTTTGACAATATCAACCCGGGATTAAATTATTCCACACTAAGCATGAACAACAGGCTTTTCTGATAGAATACGCCCCTGTTTAAAAGAGGCTTAACCGGACGAATTATGGCACTGATCAGAATTGATGCATTAACCCTGGCATTTGGAAATCGCGTACTGCTGGATAATGCAGCATTACAAATAGAAGCAGGTGAGCGTATTGCCCTGGTAGGATTGAATGGGGCGGGAAAATCAACGCTGCTGAAGCTGATCAGTGGCGAGTTACACCCGGATAATGGCACGCTTTGGCGAGCCCCAGGTGCTCGTATTGCGCAGTTACCTCAATCCCTTCCGGCCGCTGATGAGCGCTTAGTGCGTGACGTTATCAGTGCGGGCCTGGCGGATGTGGTTGCTATGCGTGAGGCTTATGAAACACTGGCACAACGACCTGATGATGCGGCTATGCGTCAATTGGAGCAGTTGCAGCAGCAAATCGAAGCAGTTGATGGCTGGGACCTGGAGCGCAAGGTTGAAAAAGTGCTGACCCGTCTGGGGTTAAATCCGGATCAGACCATGGCCGAATTGTCTGGTGGTTGGCGTCGCCGTGCTGCATTGGGTGCTGCTCTGGTACAGGAGCCGGACCTTTTGCTGCTAGATGAGCCGACCAACCATTTGGATATAGAGGCCATTGAATGGATGGAGCAGATGCTGCTGGATTTCAAAGGCGGGCTGCTGTTTATTTCGCATGACCGTGCCCTGGTTGAACATCTGTCCACAGCAATTGTAGAACTGGATCGCGGCATACTGACCAAATTTCCGGGAAATTACAGTCGCTTCCTGGAGCAAAAAGAAGCTTTGCTGGAAGAGGAAGCCCGGCATCAGGCAGAATTTGACAAGAAGCTGGCTCAGGAAGAACGCTGGATTCGTCAGGGTATCAAAGCACGCCGCACCCGTAACGAAGGACGGGTGCGTGCTTTAGAACAGTTGCGTCGGGAGCGTTCTCAGCGTCGTGATCGGCAAGGCAAGGCCAGCTTTTCGCTGGATGATGCAGAAAAATCCGGCAAGCTGGTGGCTGAGCTGGAAAATGTTTCGCATGCCTATGGCGATAAGCGTTTGATTAATAATCTGAGCCTGAAGGTTCAGCGCGGAGATCGTATTGGTTTGATCGGCCCAAATGGCATTGGAAAAAGCACACTGCTAAAAATCTTGCTGGGTCAGCTACAGCCAGATTCAGGTCAGGTGCGTATTGGCACCAAAATGGAAGTGGCCTACTTTGACCAGATGCGCGATACATTGGATCTGGAAAAAACCGTAATTGACAATGTTTCCGGTGGGCGTGAAAGTGTTGATGTGCAAGGGCGTTCCCGCCATATCATCAGTTATTTATCCGATTTCCTGTTTAGCGCAGAGCGTGCTCGTACACCCGTCAAGGCACTATCTGGTGGTGAGTGTAACCGAGTGTTGCTGGCACGTTTATTCAGTAAGCCTGCGAATATGCTGGTGCTGGATGAGCCAACCAATGATCTGGATGTTGAAACGCTGGAGCTGCTCGAAGAAATTCTGATGGAGTTTAATGGCACGGTGCTGTTGGTCAGTCATGACCGTTCTTTTCTGGATAATGTGGTTACCAGTTCGTTGGTATTTGAAGGCGAGGGGCGGGTTCAGGAATATGTGGGTGGGTATAATGATTGGCTGCGTCAGCGCCAACCAAACGTTATAGATTCCAAATTAGCTGTCGCCAAAGCTGATGTGGTTGCAGCCGTACCCTCAACAAAACCGACAGAAGTACGCAAACCTGTGGGGCGCAAACTCAGCTATAAATTGCAGCGTGAACTGGATGCCTTACCTGCTGAGCTGGAAGCTGCGGAGGCTGTGTTGGAGTCAATGCAGCAGACCATTGCTGATCCTGATTTTTACGCTCAGGATAATACGCTTGTAACGAAAAAGCTGGACGAGCTGCAACAGTGTGAAGCTCGTGTTGAGGTGCTGATGGAGCGCTGGCTGGAATTGGAAGCGCTCCAGGAAGAAAGCTAAGCGTCAGCTTTCCTGGCTTTTAACCCGCACCGCCAGTACATCACACTTAGCGCCATGTAAAACACCATTAGCTGTGGAGCCAAGTAGCAGTGCCAGGCCATGACGGCCGTGGCTGCCGACAATAATCAAGTCAGCTTCGGTTTCACTGGCTATGCGATGAATTTCAGATTCGGTGTGGCCGGTGACAATATGACGCCGGCTGACCGGGTGGTCGATGGTGGCGCAAAGGTGGTTTAGCTTCTGTTCTGCGTGCTCATCGAGCTGCTCCTGAATGGTAGAAAGATCCATCGGAACGTCACCTCCATAAGCGAAAGTGAGCGGTTCAACAACATGGATAATATCCAGTTCTGCCTGATACAAGCGCGCAAGCTCTGCAGCTTTGGTTATCAGCTGCTCAGACTCGTCAGACAGGTCGATGGCTAGCAGTATGTGGGAATAAGTACTCATGGCTGTGCCCTTTAATGAATTGTCTTAGATTAAGTATAGGATAGCAGGATGGAATGGGTAATCTCTATAGTTGTTATGTTGTCATTGATTGGCTCGATAATGTGGATACGTCCTAGTCCGCGTGAACGAATGGTTGCCAATATTCGTCTGCATGCCCGTCAACTGGGATTCTCTGTACAGATTGCTCACCTGGAAACACCACGTGGCAAAGGGAGATGGAGCCGGAAAAAATCCGTGTGCCAGCCTACCGGGTGTTACGCAATGATTTGTCGCGGGATGAGCGTGATCAGTGGACAAGCTGGCAGGTTTTCAGAACAGAGAATGTTGCTAACCAAGGATTGCCAGATGGCTGGTCCTGGAAGCGTGGTGAGTACCAGTTAAGCCATAGCGCTTGTGAGAAAATTGCCGCATTGATTCATAGCTTACCGGCCGGTGTCATTGCACTCGAGTCCAGCCCGGTGCATTTCAGCGTGTATTGGCGCGAATCTGGCGGTCCTGAACAGTTGGATGCTATTTATGCAGCATTACAGCCCATATTAACAGCCAAAATTTAAACAGGATGATATATGTTATTACCCTCTCCCGGACGTTACCGTCACTACAAGGTTCTGAATACCAAGTGCTGGATTGCGCCCGGCATTCCGAAACCGAGGAATGGATGGTGATTTATCGCCCGTGTTATGGCGAAGCTGGCTTGTGGGTCCGTCCTGCTGGGATGTTCAGTGAGTCAGTCATGACCGTTGATGGAGAAGAGCTCCCACGTTTTGAGCGTATCGGTGACTGATGCTGTTGGGTACTAGTTAGGATCTTTCAGGTAGGCATCAATAGAGTCAGCTAGTGCGCCGGGCCCAAAATCGCGTTTGGGCTGCAGTTGGTCAATCAGTTGTTGTACTGGCTGCAGTCTGTCCTGTTTTTGGCGCTGCGGTACGGCTGCTCGCACCAGAATTGCCTTGGCATGTTTATAATGCGATAGCGCACCGAGTTTATCACCCTGTTGCATCAGCGTTCGTCCTTGAGCTATATGTGCATCGGCAACCATGGATATATTCAGCCAATACAGCTCCTGCTGGTAAGTATGTGCCAGCTGAGGTGTCATCTTACCCTTGTTGGCCATGTCAATAATCAGCTTTTCAGCAAAGTTAATATAGATTTGGGCCTTTCTTACTGCTCTGTCATTATTGAAAGGTTCCTGTTTTGGACGTGTTCTGTCAGTATTGTCTTTAATTTTGCTGACATCTGTCATGAGCTCAGAGTCCGGCGCTAGTACGCCGATTTCTTCAATCAGTGACAATGCATGCTGGTTTAACTTATCTGTTATGTCACCCCGGCAGTTGATCTCTTTCAGAACGGCCAGTGCATTAAGCGTATGTTCTGACTGCTCCTTGAGCCATTTGAGACGGGCGTTGCGAGCTTCTTTATACTTTTCTCTGGAAGTTATAACAAAGTTGACCGACAGGGCTGCCAGGCCCAGTGCGGCAATCAGAAAAACGTAAAGGAGGTTGTCACTCAGCATTAGCTTTGGCACTCTGGTATAAAGAAAACGTAAAAAAGCGCTTTTACAGAGCGATTTAGCCCTATTATGGCAACTTTTTTGTAAAGTTAAACCGTCTTTATTAGACAGTTTAACTTGACCCCGCTCAACTCAACACTTATATATGCACGATATTTTCCGGCGCACAGCGACATAAAGGATCAGATTTAATGGGTAAAACCCTCGTTATCGTGGAGTCACCGGCCAAGGCTCGCACCATCAATAAATACCTGGGTAGCCAGTATGTGGTGAAATCCAGTGTGGGTCATATTCGTGATTTGCCGACCAGCGGCAGTGGCAGCACTACCGACCCCAAGGAGCGTGCGCGTTTAGCTGCGCAGACGCGTAAACTGTCAGATGAAGATAAGGTTGTCTACAAGAAGGCCAAAGCAAGGGAGCAGCTCATTCGGCGTATGGGGATCGATCCTGAACAGGGTTGGTCGGCTCGATATGAGATATTGCCAGGCAAAGAAAAAGTGGTTGATGAGCTGAAAAAGCTGGCAGCCAGTGCTGATGAAATATATCTGGCAACGGATTTGGACCGTGAAGGGGAGGCGATTGCCTGGCATCTGCGTGAGGCGATTGGTGGTGATGACAGCCGTTTTAAGCGTGTCGTATTTAATGAAATAACCAAAAAAGCTATCAAAGAGGCGTTTAAAGAACCTGGCGACCTGGCGATGAGTCGTGTCAATGCACAACAGGCCCGGCGTTTTCTTGATCGGGTGGTTGGTTATATGGTGTCGCCACTTTTGTGGGAAAAGGTGGCCCGGGGCTTATCCGCTGGACGTGTACAGTCGGTAGCCGTGCGCCTGGTTGTAGATCGTGAGCGCGAAATTCGTGCGTTTATCCCCGAAGAATACTGGGAGGTATTCGCTTCAACGGTCAGTGAAGACGGTGAATCTCTGAGGCTTCAAGTGGTCCGCCAAGGCGAGACAGCCTTTCGACCGACATCGAAGGATGAAACTGATCAACTGCTGGCGCTGCTGAAAAAAGCCGACTATCACATTACCGGTCGGGAAGATCGTGCTACCAGCAGCAAGCCATCAGCGCCTTTTATTACTTCGACGCTGCAGCAAGCCGCCAGTACTCGTCTGGGTTTTGGGGTGAAAAAAACCATGATGATGGCGCAGCGCTTGTATGAAGCGGGTTACATCACTTACATGCGTACCGATTCCACCAATCTGAGTGAAGAGGCTGTTGCCACCTGTCGAGACTATATTCTCAATCAGTTTGGCGAACGTTACCTGCCGGAACAACCGCTGCGTTACAGCAGCAAAGAGGGAGCGCAGGAAGCACATGAGGCGATCCGTCCCTCTGATGTTAACCAGACTGCCGATAGCCTCAGCGGCATGGAGTCGGATGCCGAGCGCCTGTATGACTTGATTCGTCGGCAATTCCTGGCCTGTCAGATGACTCCGGCGTTGTATACCAGTACCCGGATTACCGTGCGTGCCAATGATTTTGAGTTATCCGTGAAAGGCCGGATCCTGCGGTTTGATGGTTATACCCGCGTGTTACCCGCACGAGGTAAAAACGATGAAGATGTCATTCTGCCGGACCTGAAAGAGGGTGATAAACTGGCCCTTCAGGGTCTTGAGCCCAAGCAGCACTTTACCCGTCCATCACCTCGATACACTGAAGCCAGTTTGGTTAAAGAGTTGGAAAAGCGCGGAATTGGTCGGCCTTCAACCTATGCGGCGATTATTTCCACAATTCAGGATCGCGGCTATGTGGAAGTCCAGGGGCGGCGTTTTTATGCCTGTAAGATGGGCGATATTGTTACGGAACGCCTGAGCGAAAGCTTTGCAGATCTCATGGACTACAGCTTTACCGCGCGCATGGAAGAGTATCTGGATGAGGTGGCTCGTGGTGATCTGGATTGGAAAGCCTTGCTGGACAAGTTTTATAAGGATTTTGTACAAGATCTGGAGCAGGCGCAGGACCCGGAAGCAGGTATGCGACCCAATGCCCCAACGCCGACAGATATCGATTGCCCGGACTGCGGGCGTAAGATGATGATCCGTACCGGTAGCACCGGTGTGTTTCTGGGTTGTTCCGGCTATTCACTGCCACCTAAAGAGCGCTGCAAGTGCACTATTAACCTGATTTCCGGTGATGAAGTAGTCAGTGCTGATGCGGATGAAGAGGCCGAGTCGCGCATACTGCGTAATAAGCATCGCTGCAAACTCTGTGGCACGGCGATGGATTCCTATCTGTTGGATGAAAAGCGTAAACTGCATATCTGTGGTAACAATCCGGACTGTGCAGGCTTTGAGGTGGAGCAGGGTAGCTTTAGAATTAAAGGCTATGATGGCCCGACCATCGAGTGTGACAAGTGCGGCTCGGATATGCAGTTAAAAACAGGTCGGTTCGGGAAGTTTTTTGGCTGTACCAATTCAGAATGTAAAAATACCCGTAAGCTGTTGCGAAGTGGTGAAGCTGCTCCCCCTAAGATGGATCCTGTTGCCATGCCGGAACTGCAGTGTGAGAAGGTAGACGATACCTATGTACTGAGAGACGGCGCCAGTGGTTTGTTTTTGGCTGCCAGTCAGTTTCCAAAAAAGCGCGAAACACGTGCGCCGTTGGTCAGTGAACTGTTACCGCATAAAGATGAAATTGATCCTAAGTATCATTTTCTTATGACGGCACCGGTTCAGGATGAGGAGGGTAATCCTACTATTGTCCGCTATAGCCGCAAAACCAAAGAGCAATATGTGATGACTGAAAAAGAGGGTAAGGCGACCGGTTGGCGTGCTTTCTACGACAGGGGAAACTGGACAGTCGAGCAGGCTAAAAAACGCGCGTCTAAATCCTGATTAATCGAAAGTCCTGGAGCAAGCCCTGGAGGGGTTGAAATGAGTGAAGTGTACCTGGCCCGTACTAACCAGAAATTGAATTTTGCCAGATTGCATCTGGAGGCGCTGAAAAATGCCCAGAATTCGTCAGCCTGGAGTAAGCATGCATTAATCGAGTCCTATCAGGAGTCGGTCTTGTTTCATCTGGCATCTACGTACAGTGCGCTGTTGCGCGAGGTGGCTGAGCGTTACAGTGTGGAAACGGAGAGTATTGTGGGCTTGCCGGATCTGGCTCTGGGCTTCGAAAAGGCCGGGTTTGAGTCGCCAGAGTTGAGTGAGTTGCAGCAGTTGGAAGCGCGTCAGGACAGTTGGTTACATAAGCTGCTTCGAGCCTATGCCGCCTGTTGGGTAGCGATAGACAAACAGCATAATTCAACAGCTTCTTCGAGCCTTTCAGAGATTCATGTGATGCAGGTTAATCCTGATCATGCCGAAGATCAGGATGTTTATACCGAGTATCAAGCCTGGTTGGATAGTATGCGTAAATTAGTCGATAGGCTCAGGGAGGGTATGCAGGAGTGGTGAGTAACTCCTGCATACAGATTGTGTTTAGCTCTGCTGGCGAATAACACCTACGCCGAGACCCTCGATGATTAGCTCGTCTTGGGTCAAGTCCAACTCTATCGGGCTGAACTCTTCGTTTTCAGCGATCAGGCTAACTTTATTGCCTTGGCGCTGAAAGCGTTTAACCGTTACTTCATCGCCGATTCTGGCAACCACAACCTGCCCATTGCGTATCTCCTGGGTCTGGTGCACAGCCAGCAGATCACCATCCATAATACCGATGTTTTTCATGCTCATGCCACGGACACGCAGCAAGTAGTTAGCGGGTGGATGGAAAAAATCGGGTGCGATATTACAGCGCTCTTCGATATGTTCCAATGCCAGGATCGGTGAACCGGCGGCTACCGATCCTATCAAGGGGAGGCCGGTTTCTTGCGGATCATTAATGGGCTCTTCAGGCAGGCGTATCCCCCGGGAGGTGTGCTGAATGATCTCAATCGCCCCTTTGCGCTGCAGTGCTTTAAGGTGCTCTTCGGCTGCATTGGCGGATTTGAACCCTAGCTCCCGTGCGATTTCTGCACGTGTTGGCGGATAGCCAGTGGATTCGATGTGGCGGCGAATGCAGTCAAGTACTTGTGATTGACGCGCTGTAAGTTTCATTTTATAACCTGTTTTTGTGTACAGTAACTGCATTTTTGTACAGTATTGGCGCTACGTCAAGTCAGTTGTGTCTGAATGGTGTAAATTTTGATAAAATAGACCACTGAAATTACAGAGGATCTTCGCTTGCTGGAAGCGTCACTTAAGAAAGAAATACAAACAGCCTACAGTCGCTTTCTGGATAGTCGCGGGTTAAAAGCCCGTCCGGCGCAAAAGCAGATGATTGCCGCTGTTGCCCGGGTACTGGGTAGCATCCGGGCTGATGAGAAAGGCAAGCGCTTAGGTGATTCCCATCTTGTAGCTGTGGAGGCGGGTACAGGCACGGGTAAGACCATCGCTTATCTATTGGCGGCGCTACCCATTGCCAAACAACGTGGCTTAAAGCTGATTGTATCGACAGCCACAGTGGCACTCCAGGAGCAGCTTACCGACAAGGATCTGCCTGAATTGGAAAGCCATGCCGGGTTGAGTTTCAGTTACAGCCTGGCCAAAGGGCGTGGGCGCTACCTCTGTCTTAACAAAGCCGAACAGCTGCTAGACGACAAGATGTCCCAGGGACAGATGGCACTTTATGAAGACGAACAAGCGCGTGTGATCGAACCTGGCGTGGTGAATGCGGTCAAGGCATTAATGCAACAGTACGCCGAGGGTAAGTGGGACGGTGATCGTGACCGACTGGATGCGGCACCCTCCGATGAAACCTGGGGACACCTGACCAGTGATCATATGCAGTGCAGTAACCGGCGCTGCATCAACTTCAGTGTCTGCCCGTTTTATCGTGCACGTGAGCAGATGGGCGATGCCGATCTGATCATCGCCAATCATGATCTGGTATTGGCGGATCTTTCGCTCGGCGGTGGAGCTATTTTACCGGAACCCTCATCATCCCTGTATATTTTTGATGAAGGACATCATCTGGCCGATAAAGCCGGCGGTCATTTTTCCTATAGCTTGCGACTGCATACAGCACTTCGTCTAGTTGGCGGGATGGAGAAAAAACTGCAGCAGTTTGCCGGACAGTGTTCGTCGCCCTACCTGGATGACCTGGTGGTCAAACTGCACCAACCCATTGCGGATTTGCTCTTGGCATTGAGTGGCATGAAAGACCTGGCAGAAGCTCTGTTGTTTCAGGATAATCGTGGCCGCACGCCGCGTGTACGCTTTGCCGGAGGGCGTCAGCCCGAGTCCTGGCTGTCGCCTGCGAATGAA
Organism: Nitrincola sp. A-D6; assembly: GCF_000764495.1. Taxonomy (GTDB): domain Bacteria; phylum Pseudomonadota; class Gammaproteobacteria; order Pseudomonadales; family Balneatricaceae; genus Nitrincola. The sequence goes on along the minus strand of NZ_JRLB01000013.1, from coordinate 48,216 downwards.
GTCGCCCAGTGTAGCCAACGTATTCTGATGCAACTGGAACAACTGGCTGCACTGTTAAAAGAGGCACTGGAAGGTAATCTGGCCGACATTGAGCGGGCGCAGGCCGAAACCTTTTATCCGCAGTTAGGTTTTCTGATTAATCGTTTACAGCAGATGAGTTGGTTAGCGGGTAGTTTTGCCCGGCCTGACGAACCTGGTGCGAGCCCGACAGCACGTTGGGTGGTATTGCACGACACCCAGGCCGGTCAGGATTATGAGTGCTGCAGCAGCCCGGTGTCTGTTGCCGCCACGTTGCAGGAACATCTCTGGGAAGCGTGCTTTGGCGCTCTGGTGACGTCAGCAACGCTGACGGCGCTGGGGAGCTTTGATCGCTTGAAAGCTACGTTGGGATTGCCTGAGTCGACCCCTTGTGAGCAACTGGCCAGTCCGTTTGATTATTTTAATTCAGCGGTGCTGGAAATACCGGTGATGCGTTCTGATCCAGGGCGTGCTAACGAACATACCGACGAAGTCGCCGAGTATCTTAATCGTGAGCTTCCTGGTATTCAGGCATCATTGATACTGTTCAGTTCCTGGAAGCAGATGCTTAGTGTACTGGATCAGTTAGATACCTCCCTCAAAACGCGAGTGACGGCGCAGGGCAGCAGCTCAAAATCAGCCATGCTGCAACAACACCGGGAGCGCATCGATGCCGGCCAGCCAAGTAGTTTATTTGGCTTGGCGTCTTTTGCGGAAGGTGTAGATCTTCCCGGGGCTTATCTCACCGATGTGATCATTACCAAACTGCCATTTAGTGTACCGGATGATCCGGTTGATGCCACCATGGCCGAGTGGATTGAGCAACAGGGCGGTAATGCGTTTATTGAGTGGACCGTACCGGCTGCATCGATGCGCTTGACGCAGGCTGTTGGACGGTTACTGCGCACTGAGAAGGATCGTGGTCGGGTGGTGATTCTGGATCGCCGCTTGGTTGGAAAATTTTATGGTCGACAAATTCTGAATGCCTTGCCACCTTTCCGACAGGTGTTCTGACAGGGTAAGATATAGCAGCAATTGATCAGTAATCAAAAGGTACTCACTTGAATACAGAAGCACAGACACAGACTGAAAGCCCAAACGAACAGCCCTCAAGCGGCGATGCAGAGCGCAAACCGCGCCGCAAGCGTCGGGACAGTCGTGGCAATAGCCGCAAGAAAAGCTGGTCACCCAGTGAGTTTGTTGTGCCTGCTGTTGCAGACAAGAAACGTTTTCATGATTTTAATCTTCCTGATGATCTGATGCATGCCATCGCTGATCTTGGGTTTGAATATTGCACGCCGATACAGGCCGCTACGATAGAACAGGCGCTTGAAGGCAAGGATCTGATCGCCAAAGCACAGACAGGTACAGGAAAAACCGCCTCCTTCCTGATGGGGGTTATTACCGATCTGCTGGACTTCCCCTTGCCTGAACCCCGCAAGCTGGCTGAGCCCCGTGCGTTGATTATTGCGCCAACGCGCGAATTAGCGTTGCAGATTGCGGCTGATGCCGAAGGGCTGGTGCGTTATGCCGGTATGTCGGTGGTATCGCTGGTGGGCGGTATGGATTTCGAAAAACAGCGTAAAGCCCTGGCAAAAGCGCCGGTTGATATCCTGGTGGCCACTCCCGGTCGTCTGATCGACTTTGTGCGTTCCAAAGATGTGGATCTTTACCATGTGGAAGTGCTGGTGCTGGATGAAGCCGACCGGATGCTGAGCATGGGCTTCATTCCGGATGTGCGCACCATTATTCGCCACACGCCACGTAAAGGACCTGAACGGCAAACGCTGTTATACAGCGCGACTTTCTCTGACGAGATTATGCAACTGGCCAGGCAGTGGACAGTTGATCCGGTACAGATCGAGATAGAATCTGAGTCACAGGTAACGGATAACATCAGTCAAAAAGTGTTTCTGGTGTCGGCTGCAGATAAGTTTAAATTGTTACGTAATTATCTGCGCATCAATAATGTTGAGCGTGCTATCGTGTTTTGTAACCGTCGTCATGAAGCCCGTGATCTGGCCGAAAAGCTGCGTCGCGATGGCGTCAAGTCAGCGTTAATGTCTGGTGAAATTCCGCAGAACAAGCGGATGAAAACCATGGATGACTTCCGTAGTGGCAAGATTGAAGTACTGGTGGCTACCGATGTGGCCGGGCGGGGTATTCATATTGATGGCGTCTCTCATGTAATCAATTATCAGCTCCCGGAAGACCCGGATGACTATGTACACCGCATCGGTCGTACTGGTCGTGCTGGTGCCAGTGGTACATCGATAGCCTTTGCTTGTGAAAATGACTCGTTCATGATTCCGGAAGTTGAAGCTGGAACCGGTGTAAAACTGGAATGTATTCATCCGGATGCAGCTCTGCTGGAAGATCTGTCGGCACATCCACCGCAAGCTAATGACACGGGTATACAAGCCGATGTAGAAACACCGGAGGAAGCTATGCCGGCGGTTGAGGCTCAGGAGACGGCGCAGCAGGAACCCCAGCAGGAACCCCAGCAGGAATCCTCTGATCGGGCGCCCAAATCTGAGCAGCCTGAACAGAAAGATCTACTTGCTGAAGCCGATGTACCAGGCAGTATAGAGTCAACGGATACGCAGCAGAAAAAACCGGATGAGTCATAATGGAGCCGCAGGATAAACACCGGACGCGAAAACTCAGAAACCTGCTGGGTATTATCGTCAGTGCGTTATTTGCTGTAGTTGGTGTGGCCGGGTTCCAGCGAACCGGTGATCCGATGTTGTTATTGGCTTTTCTGGTTATGGCGGCATTGTCGTTTGGTATAATCAGCCTGGTATTCAGGTTGGTAGATCGCTTGCTCGATAGCCTGGATAAACAGCATCGGAAATGATCCTTACAGGGTAATCAGCGTTTTACGGAGAGTCACGTGAGTCAATCGACACATATTGCCGTCCTTGGGGGCGGAAGTTTTGGTACCGTGATTGCCAACATGGTAGCCGAGAAAGGTCTGCCAGTGCGTTTCTGGATGCGTGATGCGGCACGGGTGAAGCAGGTTAATGCCGAGCGTTGTAACCCGCGCTATGTGCCTGATTATCCGCTAGCAGAAAGTCTGGAAGCCACGGCTGACCTGAAGTATGCCTTGCAAGGGGCTGAAGTGGTTTTTATCTCCATTCCCAGTCACGCTTTTCGTAGCGTTTTGCGTCAGGCGGTGGAGTGGTTAAATCCAGAGCAGCTACTCATCAGTACCACTAAGGGTATTGAAATGGAAAGCTTTAGCTGATGAGTGAAATCATTACGGCGGAAGTGCCTGGTGCGCGTATCGGTGTGCTCAGTGGCCTAATCTGGCTAAAGAGATAGCCAGGCGCCAGTTGGCGGCTACGGTGATCGCCAGCCAGGATGAAGCCCTGCGTACCCGAATTCAGCAATTACTCCACAGTCCTTACTTTCGCGTCTATGCCAGTACAGATACCTATGGTGTTGAGTTGGGGGGGACGCTGAAAAATATTTATGCTATTGCCGCCGGTATGAGTGCCGCTTTGGGAATGGGAGAAAATACCAAAAGCATGCTGATGACCCGCTCACTGGCGGAAATGAGCCGTTTTGCCGTTTCCATGGGGGCCAACCCTATGACGTTTTTGGGGCTGGCGGGCGTGGGCGATCTGATCGTAACCTGTATGTCACCCCTCAGCCGTAACTACCGTGTGGGTTATGCGTTGGGCGAGGGGAAAACTCTGGATGAGGCTGTATCAGCACTGGGCGAAGTGGCAGAGGGGGTTAATACACTGCGTCAGGTGCGTGACAAGGCCGCTGAAATGGATATTTATATGCCATTGGTAAGTGGATTGTATGAGGTGGTCTTTACCGGTGCTCCGGTATCAGAAGTGGCGCGAAATATGATGGTCAATGTACAGAGCAGCGATGTGGAGTTTGTCTTGCCCCGGCATGAGTGCGCTGTCACTGGCACCGAAAAGACAGAGGTAAAGTGAATCCGACACAACACAGGTTTACACTCCCACATCTGCAATTAACCGGGCAGAGCTGGGGAGATAAGCAAGATGAACCCGTCATAGCATTGCATGGCTGGTTGGATAATGCCGCCAGTTTTAACTGGCTTGCACCCCAACTGAGTAATTATTACATCCTCGCACCCGATTTGGCCGGGCACGGTCATTCCGACCATCGACCCGCGGCGACACCTTATTATATCTGGGATAATCTGGCTGACCTGATAGCCCTGGCGGACCAGCAGGGGTTATCCCGCTTCCATCTGATAGGACATTCCATGGGCGCTGGTATTGCGGCGCTGCTGGCGGCTGTGGCACCGGAGCGGGTGCGTTCACTGGTATTGCTGGATGGTCTGGCACCCATGACAACTCCCGCTGAGCAAGCTCCTGCGCAGATGGCACAGGCCTTTCGACAACGCAGCCGTATCGGCACTCGACATATTAACCATTACAAATCCTTTGAAGATGCCGTAACGGCTCGGATGCTGAGTCGCTTTCCCGTTCCCTATGCTGCTGCCCAGGCCTTGGTTGAGCGTGCACTCTCACCTTCATCGGCCGGATGGAAATGGCATACAGATCCCTGTTTGATTCTGCCTTCTGTGCTAAGGTTAACAGAAGCACAGGTATGTGAATTTCTTAAGTTAATTAAAGTGCCCGTGTTGTTGTGTCTGGCACAACAGGGGATCGCGACTTCACAGACCCATAAATTGGCTGCGTGCGTAGAAGCTCTACAGATTCAATACTTGCCAGGAGGCCATCATTTTCATTTAGAAGAAGAAACTGTTGAACATCTGGCCGGTCATATTTTACAGCAACTGAATGCCGCTGGTTGTGGATACAGCGAAATATAATAGGAGTTACAATGCACAATTGCTCAATCAGGTTATTCTTACTCGTTATTGTGCTTGTCAGTGGTTCGGCTATGGCCGCCAATCAGTTACCTGATTGGTTTGAACCCTATCCGCTTGCTGCGCTGGAAAATGAGACAGAGCGCAATGTGCCTGACTATCAGCTTCCACTGAGCCAGATTGCCCGTATTCAAGGTTTGCTGAGAACGCAAAATGAGATACGCCTGAGTGGTGAATTGGTTCGCCGTACATGGCAATTGGCCACCGGTAATACACCAGCTCAGGGCTTTGAACATGTCAGAGATCAACTGCTCCGTGCTGGCGCATCTATTCTTTATGAGTGTTCCTCACGCCAGTGTGGTGCCAGCAATCTCTGGGCAAACCAGGTATTTGGTTATGCCAATCTTTTGGGGGTTGATAGTACGCAAAACTACCTGGCTGCAGAAATAGCTACAGGTCATATGGCGATCTACAGCGTCAGGCGTGGTAATGGCCGTGTTTATCTGCATGTCGATTACATCCATTCTGAAGAGATGGCTGCCCGTTCTGAAACGGATACGCGCTGGCAAGAGCGCTTGAATAATCAAGGCCATGTGCTTTTGCCTGACTGGAAATTGTCAGGCGATGATCGGGTACTTGAGATACTGCAACTGCTGGGCGATCGTCCTACCTGGCAGCTACGTTTGGTTCTGCACCAGCGTGTAGGTAGTGGCGATACCGGCTTAACTGAAAGTAATGCTGAAGCACAGCAGCTGGAAGCGCAGCTTCTGGATACCGGGGTGGATCGGAATCGAATCTCTGTTTATGGTGTTGGATCTCTGGTGCCCTCTGTACTCGGTGATCACGAATCAGTTTTGACCATTATACGTCTGCAGGACTGAAGCATGCCCAGTGTTTCCTTGGTGCTGGGTGCCGGTGGCGCGCGTGGCTACGCGCATATTGGCGTGATAAACCAGCTGGTTTCGCGTGGTTACGATATCGTTTCGATTTCAGGCAGCTCGATGGGGGCTCTGGTCGGTGGCGTATATGCTGCAGGCGGGCTGCAAGCCTACAGTGACTGGGTCAGCAAGCTGCGGTGGATTGATGTGGTGCGTTTGCTGGATCTGCATTTCCGGCGTGGCACCATACGTGGTGATAAGGTGTTTCAGCATATAGAGGCGCTCATTGGCAATCCGCTCATCGAAGATCTTCCCTTGCATTACACCGCCGTTGCAACGGATCTTTGTGGCCAGAAAGAGGTCTGGTTTCAGAAGGGCGCTTTGCTGGATGCGATTCGCGCCTCATCAGCCGTTCCAGGGGTGTTTACCCCAATTAAAAAAGCAGGGCAGGTTCTGGTTGATGGTGGGGTGCTAAATCCCTTGCCCATCATTCCCACGGTTGCCGTAAATGCTGACCTGATTGTGGCGGTTGACTTAAACGCCAGTGATGATGAAGTATCAGATACAGTTATGCCCGGCATCAGGCATTTACTCTCGGATAGAAGCATGCGAACACATAGCCGCATGGGGGTGGTTATGAGTTCTATGGAAGTGATGTTGGGAGCCTTGAGTCGTTACAAGGTAGCGGGTTATCCACCCGATCTGATGGTGCGCATTCCTAAATCCCTGGCTGGGTTTCATGAGTTTCACCGCGCAGAGGAGTTGATTGATCTGGGTTGGCGCATCGCAGCCAAGCAGTTAGATCAATTGGAAGCGCGTCATTATGACAACTTCCACACAGACGATCAGTACAGTTAAATCAATTTTTTCGTGCTTTCAGCAGGACATATACCGCACCGGTACCGCCTTCTTTAGGCTGCGCTGAACAAAATGCCACCACATAGGGCATCTGGCGCAACCAGTCGTTGACACAAGACTTTAAGGTGGCGGGTTGGCCTGGTTGAGTAAACGCCTTGCCATGCACAATCAACACACAGCGAGCGCTGTCCCTGACTGCGTCACGGATAAAACGGCTGACTTCATCGCGAGCCTGATCAACGCTAAAACCATGCAAATCCAACCCTTGCTCCCAGGGTATATGACCCTGACGCAAGCGTTTAAGCCGTCCTATCTGAACACCCGGAATGGCAAACAGCAGCTCATCTTCTGATTCTACCAACTCAGCGGCCTCGGCTGACAGGCCATCAATGAATTGCTCAGGCTCACGTGCTGCCATCAGGCGTCTGTAGGCCACTGATACGTCCTGGTGAGTGGTTTTTGGACCCAGGTCTGCGCGTGTCTTTTCAAGGGGAGTTACCCCTTTCATTAGCTTGGCGAAGTCCAGATCATCCTGATCATCCGGTGGTGGGGTAAACTCTGTCATGGCGTTTGGGTCGTTAAACTCTTAAGTCTATTGAAAGATTGAACTCATCAGTAGTTACTAAGCGGCATAATGCCAACCATCTGAAGACTCTTCAAAACACAAGTTTTCATGACTCTCTTTTGAGTCAAGATCTGCTAATTTTTCCAGCAACTCGTTAATTTTGTCATTTTCATAGTGGCCTTTTGCCAGAATACGAATCAACCTACCTGCCATTGATGTTGGTTGCTTCTTCTCCCAGCCGGCAACGGTCTGATCCTCTACTCCCATAGCATCTCCAAGACGCTTCTGTGAGAGATTCAGTTCCTTACGTAAAAATCGAAATTCAGCACCAGTCATCTTGGTGGGGGATTCAGTGATTGCTAAAGCAATTGCTTTATGCAGACCCTCAATGTCCTCTATTGACACGCCTGGCCCATAATCAGTTGTGTGTTCGGTGTATCCATTTTTCAAATACACATTGGGCAGGCCACAACTTCTGTAGTGATACATGCCTCATCTCCAATTTGGATAAATATATTTTTAATTAGTTTCTTAGAAAGTTGTTATGATAACGGTATAGCAACTGTCTTCTCTCAACTCTTTGTAATCAATTGCAATAGCAATGCTAACCCAAGTGCCAGCTGATTGCCCTTCCACCTTCATTTCCCAATTTCCTTTTGCTGCTTGGCTTGGGCCTTCCTTGATTGATCCAGTTCTAAGCACTCTGATAATATCAGTTCGGGTGATCCCTCTTTCATACATCCGATCTTCAGCATGGTTAGTAAATATGATGCGACTGCTATCTTCTGCCACTTGTCGCAAAATATCTTGGGCCTGGTCCTTCTTGAGAGGCAGCGTTAGTATCTTGGCACTCAAAAAAACCTCCTTGTTATATATTTGTGGATGTTGCTGCCTATGAACTCTACCTATAAATAATATACCTATATACATTATAGGTAGAGTTTAATTATAGCAATAGACTCTTCTTGCATTGCTCGTTACTAACAGCATTTTTTTGCCACAACGCTGTTAGCAGTCCCCCTAATCAATTAAGATTGTCTGCTGCTCGCATGTCAATGCAAAGCGTTTAACTCGATTTATGACAACAGGATAGACAACATGTCCGGTAATACCATCGGAAAGCTTTTTACTCTGACCAGCTGTGGTGAAAGTCACGGGCCTGCACTGGCCGCCATCGTGGATGGTTGTCCTCCGGGGATCCCACTGACAGAAGCTGATCTGCAGTTGGATCTGGATCGCCGTAAGCCAGGAACTTCGCGCCATACCACGCAACGCCGTGAAGCGGACCAGGTGCGGATACTGTCCGGTGTGTTTGAAGGGCGAACTACGGGTACGCCTATCGGTTTATTGATTGAAAATACCGATCAGCGTTCTAAAGATTATTCCGATATCCAGGACACTTATCGTCCAGCGCATGCTGACTATGTCTATGATCATAAGTATGGTTTTCGTGACTACCGTGGCGGTGGTCGCTCTTCGGCCCGGGAAACCGCTATGCGGGTTGCGGCTGGCGCCATTGCCAAGAAGGTACTGGCCGAACTGGGTGTGACAGTCAGAGGCTATCTGTCACAGCTGGGGCCGGTGTGCATCGATCCGGCGCGCTTCAATTGGGATGAAGTGGGGCGTAACCCCTTCTTTTCACCGGATGCTGTTGCGGCTGAAGCCATGGCTGAGTATATGGATGCCCTGCGCAAGGAGGGTAATTCTGTGGGTGCCAAAATTTCGGTTGTGGCGTCTGGTGTGCCTGTCGGGCTTGGCGAGCCGGTGTTTGACCGCCTGGATGCCGAGCTGGCGCATGCACTGATGAGCATTAATGCGGTGAAAGGTGTTGAAATAGGTGATGGATTTTCCGTTGTTAATCAAAAGGGTACTGAGCACCGAGATGAAATGACTCCGGAAGGTTTTCTCTCTAACCACGCAGGTGGTATCCTTGGAGGTATATCAACCGGGCAGGATATCCTTGCCCATATCGCATTGAAGCCAACATCCAGCATGCGTTTGCCGGGGCGTAGCATCAATAACCGCGGTGAGGCCGTAGAGGTAATCACCAAAGGGCGGCATGATCCCTGTGTCGGTATTCGGGCAACACCGATTGCTGAGGCCATGATGGCCATAACCTTGCTGGATCACTTGTTAAGGCATCGGGGCCAGAATGCCGATGTTAGAACGAGTCTGTTGACACTAAAGTAGGCCTATGAGCATTAAAGACATCGATGATACACAAAAGTATTTTAATACCCTGTCACAGCAGCGCAGCTGGCCTGTGGGCTCGGCTGTAACAAGCCGTGATCGTAAAGACTTTTTTCTTCGTCGTGATGATTATGAGTTTGCCGGTAACCATCTGATCATTGACCTGTTTGGTGCGCAGCAACTCGATAGTCTGGATCATATGGAAGAGGCTCTGAGAGAAGCTGTGGAGGCTGCAGGGGCAACGTTGCTGCATATTCATCTGCATCACTTTACGCCCAATGGTGGAATTTCTGGTGTAGCCGTACTGGCTGAGTCACATATCAGTGTGCACACCTGGCCTGAGCGGCAGTTTGCCGCCTTTGATGTGTTTATGTGCGGAGATGCCGAGCCGGCTAAAACCTTACCAGTGTTGCAGCGCTTCTTTACCCCAAATGACGTGGATGTCAAAGAGTTCATTCGTGGCCGTATGCCCCTGGATACCGCCGCTGCCCCATGAAAGCCTTTACTGAAACCCTAAGTGATGGCTATGGCCAGACTTTAAGTATCGATGCGTGTTTGTTTGAACAGCAAACTGAGCATCAACACCTGATTATTTTTCAAAATCGTTTTTTTGGTCGGGTGATGGCACTCGATGGTATCGTGCAGACCACCGAGCGTGATGAGTTCATCTATCATGAAATGATGGTGCATGTGCCTGTGTTCGCACATGGGCAGGCGGCACGGGTATTGATTATCGGTGGCGGTGATGGCGGTATATTGCGTGAAGTACTCAAGCATTCGCAGGTTGAGCAGGTGGTTCAGGTTGAGATAGATCAGGCGGTGATTGATCTATGCCGGGAATACTTGCCAGGACATTCAGCGGGGGCTTTTGATGATCCACGTGCCGAAATAGTCATTGCCGACGGTGTCACTTATGTCAATTCTGCCACTCCGGCACCTTTCGATGTGATTATTTCCGACTGTACTGATCCGTTGGGTCCAGGTGAAGTGCTGTTTTCCAGTGAGTTTTATGCCGGCTGCAAGCGCCTGTTGAAGCCCGGTGGTATTTTTGTGGCCCAGAACGGGGTGGTGTTTATGCAGCCGGATGAGCTGGTCACGACCCGTCAGCGTCTGGGGCCTTATTTTGTCGATCAGAGCTTTTATACGGTGTCCGTGCCCACCTATGTTGGCGGTAACATGGCATTGGCCTGGGGCTGTGACGATACAGCTAAACGCTGGGTGGATGAAGCTGTATTGGCTGAGCGCTTCCAGCGCAGTGGTCTGACTTGCCACTACTATACGCCAGCACTGCATAGAGCGGCTTTCGCTTTACCAGCTTACATGCAGGCCTTGTTGACCCCGGATGCTGCGAGTTTTTAGGGCGTTTAGCCCGTATTTGGTGCATTTTCTGAAAAGATTAAATTTTTAATCGTTTGAAAATAAAGACTTTTTAATTATATCGACTCTGGTATGATTCCTGCTTGATTCTTACTACCCTGAGAATCTGTACCCAGGGCTTTCACAAGAAGCCGGGTACCTGAACCGTTATTGACCACAAGTCAGTACACTATAGAGGTTGTATCATGAGTACCACACACCGCTGGCTCTCCCTGTTTGAGGGCTGTTTGCTCGTTGCACTGGGCGTACATCTGCTAAATGCTGCCAATCTGCTTATCAGTGGTACGGCCGGGATCGGCATGCTTTTCACCCAACTGACACCACTTTCCTTTGGTCAGTTATTTTTCCTGCTCAATCTGCCTTTTTATCTACTTGCCTGGCACACATTAGGGAAGGATTTTACCTTAGAACCTTTTGCAGTATCTCCATGCTCGCGGGACTTTCCGAGCTGATGCGCTTATTTATTCATATCGACATAGATCCGTTGTTTTCGGCGTTACTCGGCGGGATGCTGGTCGGCTTTGGCCTGATTCTGCTGTTTCGTCATAATGCGTCGCTAGGTGGTCTGAATATTCTTGCCCTTTATCTGGAGCGGCGCCTGGGTATCCATGCCAGTAAAACCACGCTGGCCGGTGATGCACTGGTGTTGCTGCTGGCTGTCATGGTGGTGGATATGACCAGTTTGATCTATTCGTTGCTGGCTTTTTTGACCCTGTGTTCAGTTGTTGGGCGTTACCATCGTCCTCCTGTGTGGGCGCGAGTCAAAGCCCACAGTTGAGGCTCATCTATTCAGCTAACCTTCAGTCGTCTTCACTATACTCAAGTGATAATCTACTTTGGAGGTTTATGATGAACAAACTACTGGTACTGCTTTTCGCAGGTGTTGCTCTGCCTGTATGGGCTTCACCTCCGGCTTTCACACCGGCAGCGCAGGAGCAGCGTGGTCGGTCAGGTGAGGCGAGGGAGCAGTCAGCACGAGAGTCCTCTTCAATGGGCCCGCAACATCGTGATAGTGATACAGAAAACCTACTCCCATCCTTAACGTCCACGGAGACGGAAGGGTTGATAAGTCGTGTACTGGAAGAGTATTTCGGCCTGTCGGCACCTGAGACGCATCAGGCTTATAACCAGCGTGCTTTACCACCCGGGTTGCAGCGGAAGCTGGATCGTGGTGGTAGTTTGCCACCGGGTTGGCAGAAAAAACTCGCCAGAGGCGAAGTGATGCCAGTGGATCTTTACCAGCAGGGGGTTCGATTACCCAATCATTACGGTCGTCACCTGCCGCATCAACAGGAAGAAACCGAGTTGCTGTTATTAGGTGATAAGATTGTGCGGGTAGTGCAAGGTCAGGGCACAATACTGGACGTGATAGATATCACCAGCGCTATTTTACAGCCTCGTTAAGCTTGTATGGGCGGATAGATACAAGGCGTAATTCCATATAGCTAAATATTATAGATAAAATTCTTGTTATAACCATTGTCTTAATATAATCTCGTCTCCCATAGATAAATGCTTTTGATGCATTTGTAGAATAGGTGGAGATGATATGAAGCTGGTAAAAAACGTAAAGACTCTTGCTGCAGCCTTGGCCCTTGGCCTGGCTGCAGGTCAGGCTCAAGCAACTGATGATTCACTGCTGAACTCGTCGTATGATATTGCACGGGAGTTGTTTGCCAGTTACAACGAGCACTTTGCTCAGTACTGGCAGGAAAAAACCGGAAACAGCATTGAGATTCGCCAGTCGCATGGTGGCTCTTCACGTCAGGCCCAGGCGATTATTCAGGGATTGCGTGCCGACGTTGTCACCTACAATCAGGTGACTGATGTCGATATTCTGCATGAACGCGGCGATCTGTTACCAGCTGATTGGCGCAGTCAGTTACCCAATGCCAGCTCCCCCTACTACTCCACCATGGCGTATTTAGTGCGTAAAGGTAATCCTAAGGGCATCAGCAACTGGGACGATCTGGCGCGTGAAGATGTCAGCACCATATTTCCTAATCCTAAAACCTCTGGTAATGGCCGCTATACCTACTTGGCTGCCTATGGTTATGCGCAGCAAACCTTTGGTGATGATCAGTCCAAAATTGACGAATTCGTCAAAACCTTTCTTAGCCGCGTAGCCGTGTTTGATACTGGTGGCCGTGGTGCAACCACCACCTTTGTTGAGCGTGGCCTGGGTGATGCGCTGCTGACCTTTGAGTCGGAAGTGAACAACATCGTCGCGCAATATCCTGAGCAGGAATTTGAAGTGGTTGTACCTAAAGTCAGTTTTTTGGCTGAATTTCCGGTAGCCGTGGTTGAACAGCATGCTGAACGTAATGGTAATACGGAATTGGCGCGTGCTTATCTTGAAGAGCTTTATTCAGAAGCATCTCAGCGTTTGTTAGCAGGTTTTAACTATCGGGTACATAACGAAGTGATCCAGGCTGAGTTTTCTGACCGTTTTCCCGACCTGGAACTTCTGACAATCGAACAGATCGCGGGTAATTGGGAAAATGCCATGACAGAGCATTTTGCCAGTGGTGGCAAACTGGATCAGTTGCAACGTCGCTGAGTTGATTAAGGATTAACGGACAATGTCTACAGCCATTGCACCCGCCATTTCTCTGACCCCCGGTAAGCGTGTATTACCGGGGTTCGCGCTGAGCATGGGTATTTCACTGCTGTTTATCAGTTTGGTATTGCTGTTACCGATTACTGGATTGCTGGTACAAACGGCTGGCATGACCTGGCAAGAGTACTGGGCGGTGATCAGTGATCCACGGGTGGTGGCGTCTTACAAGGTAACAGTTTGGGCTGCTGGTATTGCATCATTATTTAATGGCATTGTTGGCTTGCTGCTTGCCTGGGTACTGGTGCGTTATGAATTTCCGGGTAAGCGCATCGTTGATGCGTTAATGGATCTTCCCTTTGCACTGCCTACGGCTGTTGCTGGTATCACCCTTTCGGCGTTGTTTGCTGAAAACGGTTGGTATGGCTCAATTCTGGCTGAAGCCGGTATCAAGGTGCTTATACGCCGCTGGGAATTATTGTCGCCATGTCGTTTACCAGTCTGCCGTTTGTGGTACGTACGGTTCAACCTGTTCTGGAAGATCTGGCTCCAGAAGATGAAGAAGCCGGGATTACCATTGGTGGATCTGATTTGACGGTATTCCGTAGAGTGGTTTTTCCAACACTTTGGCCAGCCTTAATGACCGGGATTGCACTGTCGTTCACCCGTAGTCTGGGGGAGTTTGGTGCCGTCATTTTTATTGCCGGTAATATGCCTTATGTGAGTGAAATCACCAGTCTAATGATCTTTATTCGCTTGCAGGAGTTTGATTATGCAGCGGCTAGTGCGATTGCTTCGGTGGTGTTATTGGCATCATTGATTCTACTTTTTTTGATTAATATCTGGCAGGCGCATTATCTGCGCCGTATACACGGGCGGTAATATGCGCACAGCATCACATCTGCGAGTGGGTGATCACCCTTGGGTAAAATGGTCGTTGATCTTGCTGGCATTGAGTCTGGTGGGATTGTTGTTGGTGATACCGCTGGTGGCTATTTTTGCTCAGGCATTTTCTGGTGGTTTAGAAACCTATGTCGCTAACCTGACTGATTATTACACCCTGAGAGCGATTGGCTTAACCCTGTTTGTGGCCGTACTGACCGTACCGATTAACCTGGTATTCGGGGTGTTCCTGGCCTGGTTGGTCACACGGTTTGATTTCCCAGGGCGCAAACTGCTGATTACGCTGATCGATATTCCCTTTGCGGTGTCGCCGGTGGTGGCAGGCTTGCTGTATCTGCTGTTGTACGGTTCTAACGGTTGGCTGGGTGGCTGGCTGATGGATAAGGACATACAACTGATGTTCTCCTGGCCGGGGATTCTGATGGTCACGGTATTTGTGACCTGTCCTTTTGTTGCACGGGAATTGATTCCGCTAATGCAGCAGCAGGGCCGTGATGAAGAAGAGGCGGGTGTAACGCTGGGTGCATCGGGTTGGCAGTTGTTTCGCCGGGTGACCTTGCCGAATATCCAGTGGGCATTGATTTACGGGGTGGTATTGACCAATGCACGAGCTGTCGGTGAATTTGGTGCTGTATCAGTCGTATCCGGCAATATTCGTGGGGAAACCAACACGCTCCCTCTGCATGTAGAATTGCTGTATCAGGATTATAACGCTGTCGGCGCATTTACCAGTGCCTCTTTATTGGCCGGTATTGCTCTGTTAACTCTGTTTATAAAGTCTTTTGTTGAATGGCGTCAGGCACGTCAAATCGCATTGCTGAGTGAGGTTGAAGCATGAGTATCCGGGTTGAAAATGTCAGCAAGCGTTTCGGTAAGTTTCAGGCACTGGAGACCTTGTCGCTAGAGATTCCCGATGGTGAATTGATTGGTCTTCTAGGACCGTCCGGTTCAGGTAAAACCACCTTGCTACGGATTATTGCCGGGCTGGAAACGGCAGATACCGGTAATATTTACTTTCATGGTGATGATGTTACCCGAGTGCATGTGCGTGATCGCCGCGTCGGCTTTGTGTTTCAACACTATGCGCTGTTTCGGCATATGACGGTGGCGCAAAATATTGCCTTTGGTCTGGAAGTAATGCCTAAAGCGCGTCGTCCCGCTGCGACTGAAATCAAAAAACGTGTGGAAAATCTGCTGGAAATGGTGCAGTTGGGCCATCTTGCATCACGCTATCCGGCTCAATTGTCAGGTGGGCAGAAACAGCGTGTCGCCTTGGCCAGAGCGCTGGCGATGCAGCCTCAGGTGCTGTTGTTAGATGAGCCGTTTGGCGCGCTGGATGCAAAAGTACGCAAAGACCTGCGCCGCTGGCTACGCAGTCTGCATGATGAACTGCATTTTACCAGTGTGTTTGTTACCCACGATCAGGAGGAAGCGTTAGAAGTATCTGATAAGGTGGTGGTGATGAGTGCTGGACGTATCGAGCAAGTAGATACGCCACAGCGACTTTATGCACAACCGGATAGTCGCTTTGTGATGGGCTTTTTGGGACATATCAATATACTGGAAGGCCGTATTAAATCAGGGCGGATGCAGCAAGGTAAGGCGTGGATTGATCTAGAGGAAGTTCCAGCAGATTTACCTGAAGCGCAGCTTTACCTGCGCCCTCATGAAGTTCACCTGCAGACTGAGCCATCTCCATATGCCAATTTACCCCTCAAGGTAAGTGCGGTCAGCCTGATAGGTGCAGAAGTGCGGGTAGAGTTAGAAGCGGATGGCTGGAGTAGTCCCGAACCCTGGGAAGTGGGTATCAGTCATGCACAGTACAACAGTTGGCAGCCCATGCGTGGTGATCTGTGTTTTGCTGTGCCGGATGTTGGACACCTGTTTACCCCGGCCAGCACGGAGCCCAGTCTGCTTCACTGGCATAAAAAAAAAGCTTCATTGGTTGAAATGCCAGCGAAGCGTCTGGTTAAAACCGCCTGAGGTAAACCTCAGGCGTGCCTGAGTGGCTTTATACTACCAGTGTTGGGCACTTGGCCCGACTGGCGACACGCTCAGACACACTACCCATTAGATAGCCCTCTATATCCCCATTGGTGCCTCGCGTTCCGACTACAATCAGGTCAACGCCTTTTTCTTTAGCGAATTTAACAATGGTTTTAGAGGGGCGACCGCCTTTGACAAACGCCCGTACTTTGGTAGCACCTTTATCCTTGGCGTGCTGCTTGGCATGATTCGCTACGTCGGTAGCAAACTCCTTGAGCGCCTTATCCGGGATCTGCAGTTGTTCTGGTCGAACCATTGACAGGGATGCCTCAAACAGACTGTGGTGTTTGTACACACACAACAGATAGATCTCGGCATCGGTGATTTTCTGTATATCGACAGCTATATCCAGCGCATTTAATGCACCTTCCGAGCCATCCACTGCCACCAGTATTTTATCAAACACAATAGCCTCCTTGGTTATCTAAAGGCAAGATCACGCAGGAAGAGAGCAATCTGCGGGAAGTAAATAATCAGTATCGCTGCCAATACCAGCATAAATATAAAGGGTGGAGTACCACGGATAACTTCCCAATAGGGGCGTTTAAAAATCGCGATGGCGGTAAAAATATCACAGCCAAACGGCGGTGTGGCTGAGCCGATGGCCACCATCAGGGTGATCAGTACACCTACCAGTACCGGGTCCAGACCTGTTGATGCGATGGCGGGTGCAAAAATGGGTGTCAGCACCAGGATTACCACGATCGGATCAACGAACATGCAGGCAATAAAGAAGGCAATAGCGATAGCGAAGAGCACACCTATCGGACCGGCTTCGTTAATACCCAGACCTCCGAGAATCGTCTGCGGAATCTGTGCAAAAGAGATAATCCAGGAAAAACCGTTTCCTACAGCCACCAGAATGAACACCACAGCAGTAATCAGGCCAGTGGATTTGGCAATCTTGTAGATGTCCATGGCTTTTAATGATCTGAATACAATAAATTCCAGAATCACGGCATAAAGTACACAGGCGGCAGCGGCTTCAGTTGGACTGAAAATACCGCCATAGATACCCCCGACGATGATGACCGGAAAACCCAAGGGCCACAAGGCTTCCTGGATGGATACCAGGCGTTCTTTCCAGGTAGATTTGGGCTCAGTTGGCACCTTATGTATATAAGCGTAAGCAATACAGTACGCTGAGAACATGGCAAGAATTAATAGACCGGGCCCTACACCGGCGATAAATAACTCCCCGATAGATGTTCCGGAAATGACCCCGTAGATTATCATGCCGATACTGGGTGGAATCAGAAAGGCAATATCACTGGAGTTGATGATCAGCGCAAGGGTAAATGAATCCTTGTATCCGGCCTTTAGCAGCTTTGGACGTAAAGGGGAGCCCACCGCAACCACAGTTGCTTGTGTTGAACCGGAAACCGCCCCGAATAAGGTGCAGGAGGCAGCTGTACTTACAGCAAGACCGCCTTTGATGTGCCCGATAAATGCCATCACCATGTTAATCAGTCGATTAGCAGACTGCCCTCGGGTCATAACATCTGCAGCAAGAATAAACATGGGAACAGCAATTAGCGCGGTAGGGCGTATGCCACCCATCATCTGTTGAATCATGATATTCATCTGGCCAAAGCCATCAAACGACATGTAAAAACCGACCAGGGCCGCCATAATCAGCGGGATCATCATTGGAAAGCCCAACAGCAACAGAATGATCATTGTTGCCAGCATATAAGTAATCATAACCTTATCCTTCTGTCATGCTGTTTATACTTCGGTTTCAGTCTCTTCATAGCCATCGACGACGTGCGTGGACAGGTAGACATCACGAGAAAAAATATTCTTGATACCGGTCAGGAAATATTGGATCCCGGTGATGGTAAAGCCAATCGGTACCCATAAATACATCAGGTAGAGGGGGACGCCCATCGTAGGTAATACCCGCCCAGTGCTGTAAATACTTTCAATGTAGGTAACCGAGTAGTAACACAGAAAAAACATGGTGGCAGATGTCACAAAGGAGATAATGATCATCAAAATGCGCCGGGCCGAGGTAGGCAGGGCATCATAGAGTGCGGACATGCGAATATGTCGACCATGTCTGGCAGCATAGCCAATACCGGCAAAGGTGATCATTACAATCAAAATGCGGTTAACTTCTTCGGAAAAAAACAGGCTTTCGCCAAGCACAAAGCGTCCAACAACATTGGCAACGGTGTTCAGTGCCATTAACAGTACACCAACCGCCAGAATAACCGCTTCTATTCGACTGATGCCTGAATCGATAACACCCAGAAAGCCGGGTAGGCCGGAGGTGTGGTTATCAGGAAGATCATCCTGCATGTGGGTATCCTCTTGCTGTGATCAGGTCGGCTACCTGAGATAAAAGGTGCAGAGGATGAGTGCTCCCTCTGCACCAATTCACATGAAGTTGGATTATTGAGCTTTGTAAGGCTCAAGATCCGCTTTAAACTGCTCTAGCAGTTCCTGTCCGCTGTCACCGGTCATTTCGATGAAGCGCGCTTCAACGCGAGGTGCTGTATCCATAAAGGCCTGACGCTCTTCATCAGTCAGACGGGTTACCGTAACATCAGAGCTGGCTTCCAGAATTTTCTCCAGCATCTCTTCACTCAGGCCTGGGACGTATTCAGTGATGTAATCAAAGGCATGCTCAGACGCATCACGAACCAGTTGCTGTTCTTCAGAAGACAATCCATTGAAAAAGCTCTGGTTGGCCATTAGTGCGGTGGTGAACTGGCCATGACCGGTAAAGATCAGGTTAGGAGACACCTCATACAGACCACCGGACTCAATCCAGAAGATCGGGTTTTCCTGACCCTGGATGATGTTGGTTTGCAGACCACCATAGACCTCGCCCCAGGGCAGGGGTGTCGGCGTTGCACCGAAGGCACGGTAGGTCTCGGAAAGCAGCGGGTTGGTCATGGTACGGATGTTTTTGCCGCGGAAGTCCTCAGGCGTCCTAACCGGTGTATCGGCAGTGACTACCATTTCACCTTCCGGGTACATTTTCAACAATTCCAGGCCCTGTTCTGCATAGAGTTCAGGGAACATTTCATTGATTGCTGTGCTGGTACGGAAAAAGTCGACGATATCGTCATCATTAACAGGCAACAGGTAAGGAATGAAGAAGATTTGTGCTTCAGGGATCAAGGAGCCTGTGAACCCAGGAGACTGATTGACAAACTGCAGTACACCCATCTGAGTTTGTTCCATGATGTCATCCGACTCACCCAGTTCGCCGAAGCGGAAAACCTGAACCGTATTATCGGAATTCTCTTCTATATATTCCTTGAATTTGTATGCAAAGACATCCTGTACATCACCTTCGAACTCTTCATGAGCATAGCGCCAGTTGGCGGCTTCAGCTGCCGTACTGAAACCTACCATGCCGGTCATTAATACACCCGCTACAGCGGTACTCAGTATGTTTTTCAAGGTCATCATTTATTCCTCTTTAGCTTTTTTGTGTGTGATATCCGATCACGCTCAGAAGTACTGTATTATCCTCATCTTAGGTTGATACTGTTTCAGCGTGGCAAATCAGCGCCGAAACTGCAAGTTAACTGGGGTTAAAGATTCTGGATTGCAGGGAATAAATTTCATTAATTACGTGTTAATCTATTGTTTTATTTGTAAAAAATATTTTTTAGTGTTTATTTTATGTCACTGATTCTCAAGTTGACGAAATCGTGCCGCTTCGGACTGTTTACATGAGCCAGCCACTACCCTATTTCAGGCTATCCGGTTTTTACCTGTTTTACTTTGCTTTACTGGGTACGCTGGTGCCTTACTGGAGCCTTTATCTACAATCCTTCGGTATGACGTCTCAGGCAATTGGTCTACTGATGGCTATGCTACATCTGTCTCGGGTTATCGCACCGAATATCTGGGGCTGGGTTGCAGACAAAACCGGTTATCGTATCCGCGTGGTGCGCTACGGTGCTTTTTTAACTTGGATGATTTTTATCGCTATTTTTTGGCAAACGTCAGCTCTGGGTATTGGCATTGTCATGTTGTTGTTCAGCTTTTTTTGGAATGCTGTGTTGCCGCAATTTGAAGTGCTGACATTGCAGCATCTTGGTGAGTCCCGTGATCGTTATAGTCAGATCCGCTTATGGGGCTCCGTCGGCTTCATTCTGGCCGTTATCGGCACGGGGGCTCTTCTGGATCTGATCAATATTCGCTGGTTGCCGCTGGTCGCGTTGTTATTAATGATATTGATCTGGCTCAATACGCTGCTTATCAAGGCGCCGGTTGTGCAGTCTAAGCCGCTGGAAGATGAGCGCAGTTTATGGAGTATTGTGAAAACACCTCAGGTGATGGTGTTTTTGTTGATCTTTTTTTTTGGTTCAGTTCAGTCATGGTCCTTATTACACTTTCTACAGTGTTATGTTGCAGGACTTGGGATACAGTCGAGGCAGAATTGGTCAGCTATGGGCTGTGGGTGTGGTGGCAGAGGTCTTATTATTTATGCTGATGCCACTGCTGTTTCGGCGTTTTACCCTACGCCGCATTATGTTGTTAAGCTTATTACTCTGCTCGATACGCTGGCTGCTGATTGCTATCTATCCAGATCGACCAGCATTATTGCTGCTTGCGCAGCTTTTGCATGCGGCTAGTTTTGGTAGTTTGCATGCAGTTGGCATCGCGCTGGTCTATCATTATTTTAGTCATGCAACACACGGACGGGGGCAGGCGTTGTTTGCCAGCGCTGGTTTTGGTGCCGGTGGTGCGGCCGGGGCGATGCTCTCGGGTCTGTTTTGGGACGTATGGGGTGGGCAAGGCACCTTTCTGGCTGCTGCATTGATCAGTATGCTGGCTATGTTGCTGGCGCTGTGGTGGATATTTCCCGAACAGATCAAGCGGCTGGATTAGCATTGGGCAGTTGTTATATCCTAGGGGGCAGACAAAATGTACCAAACATCCATAGAGGGCAGCTATGAAGTTCAGTATTGATATTGAAATGACACCGGACGAACTCCGTGAAAGTCTCGGGCTGCCGGATGTGTCCTCGCTTCATGAGGAGATGATTGGCACTATTCGTGAACGTATGCAGCAGGGCGTGGAGGGCTATGATCCCGTCACCCTGTTTAAACCGTTTATGACGTCTGGTATGGGAACAGTAGAGGGGTTTCAAAAACTGATGTTCAGTTTGATGAATCAATATACGCGTTCTAATAATAAAGATGGATCTGAGGAAAAATAGATTAATGAGCACAAAACAGAAGAGTAATGGCGTGCGTATACTGAGAAAATATACTAATCGACGCTTGTACGACACTTCTCGCAGTTGTTATGTAACCCTGGAGGATGTTAAAGAGTTAGTGCTCAACTCGGAGCCTTTTCAGGTACTGGATTCCAAGTCAGGTCAGGATCTGACACGTAATATCTTGATGCAAATCATTAGTGAACAGGAAGCCGAAGGGCATGGCACACTCTTGACCAATCAGGTGCTGCAGCAGTTGATCCGTTTCTACGGCGATAGTATGCAAGGCATGATGAGTCAATATCTGGAGCAGAGCATCGGTGCCTTTCTGGAACATCAGGATCTGATTCGTGATCAGATGCAAAATATGATTGGTGCAGCGAATCCGTTGACGATGATGAACCGGATCGCGGATCAGAACCTGGCTATGTGGAAAATGTTCAGTCCAGGTGTTAATCCCGATGGATCACCGATGCAAAGCCCGAAAAAAACGGATACAACTGATGCTGAAAAGGACAAGTCAGGTTCCGGTGTGACGAGTCGACGAGAGGACCCAAAGCGCCGCTAGGCGTTATTGTCTAGGTCTGACTGTAGCCAGTTGGCGATTGAATCGATCAACTGGCTGCCTGTTCTACTACTCACAAACAGGCCTATATGGCCGGTTTTTATCTCTTTTTCCCGGTATAGCTGGCTACTGGTCATTCCTTTAAGTGCTTTTGATGATGAAGGTGGTACCAAGTGGTCATGACTGGCATAAATATTCAGCAGCGGCTGGGTAATGTGACCTAGATCGACTGATTGATTACCAATCTTCAGGGTATTCTTTATCAATTTATTTTGCTGGAAAAAATTTTTGATGAATTCACTGAAGGCGGCTCCAGCCTGATCCGGGCTATCGTAAATCCATTTTTCCATACTTAGAAAGGCCCTTGCGCTGGCC
The DNA here is from genome assembly GCF_000764495.1 of Nitrincola sp. A-D6. Taxonomy (GTDB): domain Bacteria; phylum Pseudomonadota; class Gammaproteobacteria; order Pseudomonadales; family Balneatricaceae; genus Nitrincola. Next base: position 25,877 of record NZ_JRLB01000013.1, on the reverse strand, counting down.
TCATCACTCAGGGTGATGGGCAGGTCCAGGTTTTTTTGCAGCCCCAATCGCATCGGCATAAGTGAATTGTAGGTTTCATTGAGCAAGGTGCCGGGTATATTACCATAGGTCGCTACAGCCAGGTCGGCATCAACATGTCGTGCCAGCTTGCTCAGGGTGAAGTCTTCGGTATCAAAATTAACCGGTGTCACCAAAGTAATCAAGCGTGCAATTTTTTGCGGATGCAGTGCTGTGTAACAGAGGCTGAAGGTGCCGCCCTGACAGATCCCCATCAAGTTGATGCGTTCTTGACCGGCATGTCGAGTGGCTGCGTCGATACATTGATCAAGATAGTGGTTGATGTAGTCGTCCAGGTCCAGGAATCGGTCTGATGCATCCGGATATCCCCAATCAATCAAATAGACGCCAATACCTCGCTGCAGTAATTTTTGCAGCATGGAGCGCTCTGGTGTCAGGTCAATCATATAAGGTCGATTAACCAAGGCGTAGCAGATGACGATAGGGGGGAGTTCGGGCTGTACAATTTCCGGTTGGTAGTAATTCAGTCGTACCTTGTCCAGTTGAAAAATTGTCTCAAAGGGAGTCTGGCCAGTTTCAACCGGTGGCATGCGCTTTAGCAGTTTATAACTTTCCAGGAGTTGCTGATTAAAGCTGATGATTTCCTGTTTTAGCTGTTTTGAATCCAGCTTTATGCGGCTCATTGGCGCTCTCTCTGCAGAGTGTTTATATCATCTTTAAGTTGGCGTAGTTCATCCCGCAGTTCGCTGGAATCTACTTGTGCGCGTTGCAGGTGCCTTAGTTGTTTGCTTAACTGGTGAATCTTCTCAAATGCCAGGTTGAGCGACGCTTCTGTAGCTATTCCGAAAAGCTTCAATTGCTGGTTGCGCTGCTCCTGAAACCACAGTCTAAGCTGCATTAAGGTATTACTGACGCGACCATGTGCCAGTTGGTACTCTTCTGTGGCCAGTTGTTCTGCATAACTGGCTTCGTAAGCCTCCACCCAGAGTCGATGTAGCGCTGTCAAGCTGCTGATGGTTCCATTACCGGTTTCGATCTGCTCTGACAGGCGGTTCAATGCCCGGCTGTTAATCTGTGCATAGTGTGCTGAATACTGCTGCAGGGCTTGCTGGTGTTGATTCAGCAGTTGGCCAGATTCACGCAGTGCTTTCTGCTGATTGAATGGAAGCTCTGCAGGTGCGCCCTCCATCAGGCTGCGCATCCCTTTCATCCACGGGTGGTCAATGAACTGTTCATCATTAAAACTATGGGTACGCAGTAATGCCCCTAATTGTTCGGGCAAATGCCAGCGTTTGATAACCCAGTCTTCTGTAAGGCGGTTGATATGCTGGTGAAAGTCAGTAAAAAATCCTGCCAGTTCTGGCGCATCTTCTTTATGACACTGAGTGAGCAGTTGGCCGGCGAAGCGGGTAAACTCCACAGACTCCTGCGTCATAACAGCGAGTAGCTCCGCATGCTGCTCCGGAAGGTGTTGCCAGCCTGTCTGCTGAAGTTGTTGCATCAGCTCAGTCCAGTCGGGTAGCTCAGTATCTGCCTGTTGGTTTGGGTAGAGCTCTAGCCAGCGCCGGATCGTTGCTTGCAGGTCGTCAGTCACAAAAGGCTCCATCTGCCTGGCGGTTTTTTGAAGGGTGATAGTAATACAGCCAGTCTCTATTATGAAACAGCTACTACCCATTATGAAACAATCAAGCTTAAGCTAATGTGAATCACCACACTGTCTGAGCAGGGTTACCATCTGCTGCGCGGCATTAGATAGCGTTCGGTCGCGATGATAGATATACCCCAGTGGCCGGTGAACCGGTTCGGCGTCCAGGTCCAGACGTTTTAACTGGTTGTCTATCATGGTTTCCGGCAGCAGACTCCAGCCCAATCCGATGGATACCATCATTTTGATCGTATCCAGATAGTTGGTACTCATGCCCAGGTTGGGTTCCAGTTGCCAGGCCGACATCTGCTGGCGCACCAGTTGATGGGTAAATGTATCCGGGCGTGGCAGCAGGCCGCTGTAGTGATTCAACTCAGCCAGTGTTACAGCCTGTTTATCGGCCAGAGGATGATTTGCTGAAACTACATAGGAAAGCCGGTCGTCCCAGATCTGTTCACTACAGATGCGCGCATTTGCCTTGGGGGCAAGGGTAATCAGAGCCAGCTCTATATCGCCCTTGAGTACGCTTTCATAGGCCAGTTCAGATTCATCAAAGCGTAAGTCCAACTCAACCAGCGGAAATTGCCGGGTGAAGTCTTTAAGCAGCGGCGGCAAACGGTGCAGACTGATATGATGACTGGCGGCAAAGGAAAGCCGGCCGGTTACCTGCTGGGTCAGATTGCTGACCAGTGTTTCAGCATCCTTGAGTGCCATGAGAATCTCATGGGCTTTGGGGAGCAGCTGCTGGCCAGCTTCAGTCAGACTGATATGCCGTCCAATACGATCGAACAGACGGCAGTGTAGCTGCTGCTCCAGTAAGGCAATGCGTTTGCTGATGGCTGACTGTGTCAGAAATAACCGATCCGCAGCCTCCGAGAAAGAGCCCATCTCGGCTACCATAACAAAAGCACTAAGGCTGTGTGTATCCATATCGACTTTACACTTGTTGAAAAAGCTATTGTATTCCATTTTGGAATGGAATGGATAAAAAATATGAATTTGTTTATTGTGTTGGACTCTTTTACCATGCTGGCTATTAGATAAAAAACCTGTCCGGAGATTAAAGCTATGACTGGCAAAACCCTGTATGACAAATTGTGGGATGACCACCTCGTAAGTGAAAATACAGACGGTAGCGCACTGTTGTATATCGACCGTCATCTGTTACATGAGGTTACGTCACCTCAGGCTTTTGAAGGCCTGCGTCTGGCTGGGCGCAAGCCCTGGCGTATTGATACCAATTTGGCAACGCCAGATCATAACGTGCAGACCACGGATCGCTCGGGCGGAGTGGACTCCATTGTTGATCCCATCTCACGCATTCAGGTGAAAACTCTGGATGAGAACTGTGACAGTTTTGGTATTACCGAATTTAAAATGAACGACCCGCGTCAGGGTATCGTGCATGTCGTTGGGCCGGAGCAGGGGGCAACTTTGCCCGGCATGACCGTGGTCTGTGGCGATTCGCATACAGCAACGCATGGTGCTTTTGCAGCTCTGGCGCATGGTATCGGCACTTCCGAAGTTGAGCATGTATTGGCAACTCAGTGTCTGATTGCCAAAAAAATGAAAAATATGCTGGTGCGTGTGAATGGCACCCTGGTCAGGGTGTCACCGCCAAGGATGTGGTGTTACATATTATCGGCGTTATTGGTACGGCAGGGGGTACAGGTTACGCGATTGAGTTTGGGGGTGAGGCGATTCGTGGTATCTCAATGGAAGGGCGTATGACCATCTGTAACATGGCCATTGAAGCGGGTGCACGGGTCGGTCTGATTGCTGTCGATGATATTACTGTGGATTATATCAAGGGTCGCCCGTTTGCCCCTAAAGAAGCGCATTGGCCGATGGCGGTTGAGGCCTGGCGCAAGCTGGTATCCGATGCGGATGCTGTGTTTGATCAGGTAGTCGAAATTCAGGCGGCTGATATTGAGCCGCAGGTTACCTGGGGCACGTCGCCGGAAATGGTAGCTTCAGTGAGAGCCCTGGTGCCAGACCCGGCTAGCATGAACGACCCTGTCAAACGCGAAGGCACTGAACGTGCTTTGCAGTATATGGGTTTGAAGCCCAATCAAAAAATTACCGATATTCAACTGGATCGGGTATTTATTGGTTCCTGCACCAACTCACGGATCGAGGATCTGCGTGAAGCGGCCGCTGTGGTTAAAGGCAAAAGAGTGGCAGCAACCCTGAAGCAGGCGCTGGTAGTTCCAGGTTCCGGCCTGGTGAAGTCCCAGGCTGAAGCTGAAGGTCTGGATAAAGTATTTATTGACGCTGGACTGGAGTGGCGTGAACCGGGCTGTTCCATGTGTCTGGCGATGAACCCGGATAAGCTGGGTGCCGGAGAGCACTGTGCGTCAACCTCCAACCGTAACTTTGAAGGCCGTCAGGGCTTTGGTGGTCGTACGCACCTGGTGAGTCCGGCAATGGCTGCGGCCGCCGCGATTGCCGGTCATTTTGTTGATATCCGTGAAATCACCAGCGCCTGAACAGGAGAAAGACAATGAAAAAATTTACTCTACATCAGGGTATCGTGGCACCGCTTGATCGTGCCAATGTTGATACGGATATGATTATTCCTAAGCAGTTTCTGAAATCCATCAAGCGTTCCGGTTTCGGTCCGAATCTGTTTGATGAGCTGCGCTATATGGATGAAGGCCAGCCGGATCAGGACAGCAGTCAGCGTCCGCTAAATCCGGATTTTGTGTTAAACAAACCCCGTTATCAGGGTTGCAGTATTTTACTGGCGCGCAAGAATTTTGGTTGCGGTTCCAGTCGGGAACATGCGCCCTGGGCGCTGGAGGATTTTGGGATTCGTGCTATTATTGCGCCAAGCTATGCGGATATTTTCTTCAATAACAGCTTTAAAAACGGACTGTTACCGATAATTCTTAAAGAATCACTTGTTGATGAGTTGTTTGATCAAGTGGCGGCCAATGAGGGTTATCAATTGAAAATAGACCTGGAAAATCAGCAGGTGATCAAGCCGGATGGTGCGGCGTTATCTTTTGAAATTGATGCGTTTCGTAAACACTGCCTGTTGAACGGTCTGGATGATATAGGTTTGACGCTGGAGCAAGGTGACGCTATCGGTATCTATGAGGCAAAACGTCGTGAATCGGCTCCCTGGCTGTTCTCTTAAACTGTAATTTATTGATTTAAGGTATTTGTTAGATGTCAAAAAATATACTGATATTGCCCGGTGATGGTATTGGCCCGGAAATAGTCGCTGAAGCACGTAAAGTACTGGAAAAGGTTAATGAGCAGCTTTCATTGGGTCTGGAATTGAGTGAGGCCCTGGTGGGTGGTGCGGCGATTGACGCCACCGGTGTCCCTTTGCCTGCCGAAACGCTGGCAGCGGCCAAAGCGGCTGATGCCATTTTGCTCGGTGCTGTCGGTGGACCGCAATGGGACACTAATCCGGATTTCCAGATACGTCCTGAAAAGGGCTTGCTGGGTATCCGCTCTCAGTTAGCGTTGTTTGGTAATCTGCGCCCGGCAATTCTCTACCCGCAATTAGCCCATGCGTCGACACTGAAACCCGAGGTCGTTTCCGGTCTGAATATTCTGATCGTACGTGAGCTGACTGGCGGTATTTATTTTGGTCAGCCGCGCGGCTATCGCACCAAAGAAAACGGTGTGCGTGAGGGTTATAACACCTATGTCTATGACGAGAATGAAATACGTCGCATCGGTCGGGTAGCCTTTGAAGCGGCACGTGCCCGTAATAAAAAACTCTGCTCAGTCGATAAAGCCAATGTGCTGGAAGTGACGGTGCTCTGGCGCGAGGTAATGAATGAGCTGGCTGCCGACTATCCGGATGTCGAGCTCAGTCATATGTATGTGGATAATGCCGCTATGCAGTTGGTCCGCGCACCCAAACAGTTCGATGTGGTCGTTACCGGCAATATGTTTGGTGATATCTTATCGGATGCTGCCGCGATGCTGACCGGTTCTATAGGAATGCTGCCATCGGCTTCACTGGATGCAAATAACAAGGGTATGTATGAGCCATGTCATGGTTCTGCGCCCGATATTGCCGGTCAGGGCATTGCAAACCCGTTGGCAACCATTCTCTCAGCCGCTATGATGTTACGTTACTCTCTTGATTCAGCTGCGGCGGCCGATAAAATTGAAGCGGCCGTGAGTCAGGTGCTGGATCAGCAGTTGCGTACCGCTGATATTATGTCAGAGGGTATGACACGGGTGAGTACCTCTGAGATGGGCGATGCCGTAGTAGCCGCTCTAAACTGATCAGAGCGTTGCAAAAGGGAGGTGTTTTGACTGATGCCTCCCATTAATCTGTTTTTTTAATTTATATGAAATTTGGGGGCACGAATGAGACGTGTAGGTTTTGTTGGCTGGCGTGGTATGGTCGGTTCAGTACTGATGCAAAGAATGCTGGAAGAGCGGGATTTTGATCATATCGCTGAACCTGTGTTCTTCACCACATCCCAGGCTGGAAAGCCTGGACCGGATATCGGCAAAACCATTCCTGCACTCAAAGATGCGCGTGATATTACCGAGCTGCAGCAGATGGATGCGATTATCTCCTGCCAGGGGGGCGATTACACCACTGAGGTCTATGCCAAACTGCGTGAAGCCGGTTGGAAAGGCTACTGGATAGACGCGGCTTCAACGCTGCGTATGGCGGATGACAGCATCATCGTACTTGACCCGGTCAATCAGCAGGTAATAGAGCAGGGGCTGACTAAAGGCATAAAAACCTATGTCGGGGGTAACTGCACCGTTTCCCTGATGCTGATGGGCCTGGGCGGACTGTTTCGCGAAAACCTGGTGGAGTGGGTTAGTTCCATGACCTATCAGGCAGCGTCCGGTGCTGGCGCACAGAATATGCGTGAGCTGATCAGCCAGATGGGGCAGATAGAGTCTTCGGTCAGTGCCGAGTTGGCTGATCCGGCCTCCGCTATTCTGGATATTGACCGCAAGGTTGTCGACGCTATGCGCAGTGATGCTTTTAAAACCGATAATTTCGGAGTGCCGCTGGCAGGCTCACTGATTCCCTGGATCGATAAGGCTGTGGAAGCCGGTCAGAGCAAGGAAGAGTGGAAAGGGTTTGTCGAGACCAATAAAATCCTCGGCTGCTCAGACAATCCGATTGCCATTGATGGCACCTGCGTGCGTATCGGTGCCATGCGCTGTCATAGCCAGGCCTTCACCATTAAGTTGAAGCAAGATGTGCCAATGGATGAAATAGAGTCCATCATCGCATCAGCCAATGACTGGGTTAAACTGGTACCGAATGAGCGTGAAGTGACTATGCGTGAGCTGAGTCCTACCCAGGTGACTGGTACTTTGAGTGTACCCGTTGGGCGTCTGCGCAAGATGAGAATGGGGCCAGATTTCCTGAATGCCTTTAGTGTCGGTGATCAGTTGCTTTGGGGTGCGGCGGAGCCGCTACGTCGTATGCTGCGAATTCTGATGCAGCATCAGTAAGCTTTTCAGGTATGATAACCAGCCCGGCGCCGCAAGGTCTGTCGGGCTGTTTTGTTTCAGGTGGCGGGTATTGGAATTCCTGGTCGTCATCCACTACGTTTTAACCGGAGATGAGTGCGTCTATGTCAGTTGTTGTTGCAGTAACCGGTGTCTCTACCCTGTTGGGTGAGAACCTGCTTGAAATTCTTGAAAGCCGGGCATTCCCCGTCGCGCGTCTGCTGCTTACCGATCCAGGTGAGGTCAAGGGACGTAGCGTGATGTTTTCAGGTCATGCAACCCGTGTGGTTTCAGCAGAAACGGCTGATTTTTCAGACGTTGAACTTGTATTTAATTGCCAGCCGGATGCTTTGCCTGAGCAGTTTGCTGCTACTCAGTTGGACTCTGGCGTGTGCGTGATAGACCTTTGTCCGGATGTTGAAGTTGCACAAACGGCGTTGTGTGTGGTGCCTGAGGTTAATTCAGAATTGATCAGGACTGGTGTGCACAATGGCTATTACGTATCACCTGCTCCGGCCGTTGTGGCGGCCGCGGCAGTACTGGCTACGCTACATGAACGCTTTAAGCTGCTGCGCCTTAATCTTACCAGCCTGAGCTCTGTGGCCGAGGCGGGTAAAAAAGGTGTAGAGGCCTTGGCATCCGAAACAGCTAAGCTGTTGAATGGTCGTGATGCTGAAGCCAGTTTTTTTGGTCAGCAGATCGCGTTTAATCTGCTACCTTTGACCGGAAAGGTTACCGAGTCGGGTGCTACGGATACGGAAACACAAATCATTACCCAGTTACGCCGTGTGCTTAATGATGAGCAGTTGGAAATAGCCGTCAGCAGTCTGCAATTACCACTTTTTTATGGGCAAAATGTCGTTTTACATGCGGAGTGTCAATTTCCTGTAGATTTAAATGAGGCACAATCCCTGTTACGTCAAGTGCCGGGAGTGAGTTGTATTGCCGATCAGATATGCTCTGCAGTAGCCAATGCCGCTGGCAAGGATGAGGTGTTTGTATCGCGTCTGAGAACTGAGCCGGATAATGATTGCGGCATCATGTTGTTTGCTGTCACGGACAGTATGCGCAAGGGTGGTGCGCTTAATGCGATACAGATTGCCGAGCAGGTGTTTACTCAACTTGACCATTGAAGGGGTTATACATAATACTTGGTATACTTATATTGGATAAGCAACTGCCTGTTTTGCTGGGACAATCAGTTTAGTTGCGGATCAAGAGGGAAAACAGATGCTGCGTAAACTTGCCTTAAGCCTCGCGATAGCCGGGGTGCTTGGAGTACCTAATGCAAATGCCCTGGGGCTTGGTGAGATAAATATAAGCTCGGCGCTGAATGAGCCACTTAATGCAGAGATTCGGTTGATGCAGGTGAGGGATCTTTCGCCCTTGCAGATTCAGCCACGCATGGCCGATGCAGATGAGTTTTCCATAGCCGGACTGAGTAAGTCTCGTTTTCTTAATGATATTCGCTTCCAGGTACAAGTGACGCCGGATGGTGCGGGCGTTATCCAGATGACTTCGACTGAGCCAGTAAGAGAGCCTTTCCTCAATTTTCTGGTTGAGGTGAATTGGCCAAATGGGCGTCTGGTCAGGGAGTACACAGTGCTGCTTGATCCACCGATGTTTGATCCTGCGCCAGTACGCGGGCAGGTACAACCGGCAGTTTCTTCAGCTCCCGCGCCCACTGCAGCAGCAATAACAGCCGCTCGACCTGCAGCAGAGCAACGCACACTGCCTACATCAGCCAATCAGATACATGTGGGTGCCAACGATACTCTTTGGGTGCTCGCAAACCGTCACAGACCCAATAGTTCTATTACCCCGCAGCAGATGATGGTGGCCTTGCAGCGTTATAACCCGCAAACGTTTCCAACTGCAAATATCAATATAATGCGCGCCGGTACGGTGATGGATATTCCATCTGTGGATCAGATTCGGGCGTTATCACCTGCTGAAGCATCAGCCGAAGTGGCTCGTCAAACTGACGCCTGGCGACAAGGCAGAAGTCAGTCAGCAGAAGCTCAGCCAACGCCTCAGGTAGAAACTGAGGTAGAAGTGGAAGCAGAAGCCACGTCTGAGGCTGTGGATGCGGCCCCTGACGAAGCTGAGGCTGAAGAAGTTGCGGCTGACCCTGAAGCGGAAGCAGAGACTTCTGGTGAGGCCCAGGCCGAAGCCGCAGATGCGCTGGCTGATGCAGAGCTGCGGATTGTAACGCCGGATGAGGTTGATACAGAACAGGAGACACCGGTAGCTGGTGATATGGCTGCGCGTGATGAGATGCTGCTGAGCTCAGAAGTGGCTGATGGCTTGTTACAGCGTAGTGAGGATCTTGATAGCCGCTTAATGGTTACGCAGGAGACTGTTGATAAAATTGAGCGTGAAAATCGTGACTTGAATGAAAAACTGGATGCGATTCAGGAACAGCTGGTATTAATGCAGCGTATGCTGGAGCTCAAGGAGCAGCAGATTGCTTCACTACAGGCTGTTGAGCAAGAGCCGGAACCAGAGCCTGCCGGGCTCATGGATAAAATCACCAGCTTACCGGTTGTGGGTGGTCTTGCTGCTGCGCTAGTGGCTGCTCTGGCGGCTTTGTTGCTATCAAGGCGTCGTCGCGACAAGACACCTAAGCCCATGTTTACAGCACCCGATAGTCTGTCGGGCGACAAGGTCGCCGCAACAGCTGCTGGCGTTACGGCTGTTGCTGTCGCGACAGATGACAAGGTGGAGGAGTCGTCAGAACCCGATCAAGCTGATGATACAGTGATGCCAGCCAGTGCTGAAGCTGATGATTTCTCCGATTTGGATCTGGACCTTGATCTTGATCTGGAGCTTAATGAAGATGATGATACTCGGGTTGTTGATGAAGAGTACGATCTGTCAGCTGAAAATGACTTCGATGACCTTTTGGGTGAAACCGAGCTGGGTGATGAGCCTGTAGTTGATGAAGATGTATCTGAAGTTGAGCCGGAAAAACTGGCTGAAGCTGATACTCCAGTTGATCAGGACGATGAAGACGATGAAGACGATCTGCTGGATGATTTGCTTAATTACGATGAGCCTGAGCCTAAAGACAGTGTTGAGCCTCTGATGACCAGAGCGAAGATGAACTCGAGTCTCTTGATGATCTGTTGATGAGCGATCTGTCTGATACAGATGACGAGTCGGCTGATGATGAGCCGGATGAAATCGTCCGGGATGATAGTGATGAACTTGACTTTGTTCTGAATGAGCCTGATGAAGGGATGGCTGATGCATCAACTAAAGACGTTGAGCCTGAGTCCAGTGCTGATGATGATCTCGATTCTCTGTTGGGCTCCATGGAGATTGAAGATGTCGAGACAGAGGTTACTGAAACAGAAGTTACTGAATCGGAGACCAAAAAGCCGGGTGAAAAAGTTGAGGATGAGCTAACGGCCAATATCGCTCATGATCTGGAATCTGATCTGGATGATGAATTGAATGATATGCTGAATAGCACTGATGATGATATCTCACTAGAGGAATCACAATCTTCCGATGAAGCCATCGATATGCTTAATGGGCTTAACCTGCTTGATGGTGCTGATGAGAATGAGACCAAATTGGATCTGGCACGTGCCTATCTGGAAATGGACGATGCTGAAGGTGCGCGTGAAATCCTTGGAGAAATTCTCGGGGAAGGTAATGACAAGCAAAAAGAAGAAGCACAGAAGTTGCTGGATAGTCTGAGTTGAGATATTGACTGAATGCTGGAAAACCCACCTTTATCAGGGGCGACAGATGTCGCCCCTTATCGTTATGCGGCCGCTGTAGAGTATTCAGGTGCGGCTTACCATGGTTGGCAAAAACAACGCCTCGACCCCATTCCCTGTATACAGGGAAAAGTGGAAGAGGCCTTGTCTCGTGTAGCAGACCACCCGGTTGATGTGATCTGTGCCGGGCGCACAGATGCCGGTGTCAGTGCCAGTTATCAGGTGATTCATTTTGATGCACTGGTACAACGACCCGAGCGCGCTTGGGTGATGGGTGGAAATACCTATCTGCCTGAAGATATTGCGTTGCTTTGGGTTAAGCCGGTTAATAAGGACTTTCATGCGCGTTTTTCAGCGCGGGCAAGACGTTACCGCTATATCATTTATTCGGCACCGATTAAGCCCGCCGTGCTGACGAGGGGGTAACCTGGACCTGGAAGGTGCTGGATGAGGTTAAAATGCAGCAAGCGGCCAGATTGCTGGTAGGTGAGCATGATTTCACTTCCTACCGTGCTGTGGCTTGTCAGGCTAAAAATCCGGTTCGCAGGGTTCAGCATCTTGAAGTATACAGGCAAGGTCGGTTGTTGATTATCGATATTAAGGCAAATGCTTTTTTGCATCATATGGTACGTAATATTGCTGGGGTGTTGATGAAAATCGGTGCAGGTGACGCACCAGTGGGCTGGGCTGAAGATGTGTTAAATGCGCGCGATCGCCGTCAGGGCGGGGTTACCGCATCGCCATCCGGGCTGTATTTCGTGGATGTAGATTATGAGCCTGAATTTTTACTGCCAAAAGCCGAGCTTGGACCCTTTTTCCTGTCACCAGCAGACTGACGCCGCATTCCCTGTCTGTTATCATAGCTGGCTTGGTGAAGCTTGGGGTTGTTATGCGGACACGGATTAAAATTTGCGGTATAACACGACAGGAAGATGCTTGCTGTGCGGCATTGCTGGGCGCTGATGCGTTGGGTTTTGTGTTTTATCCTCCCAGTCCTCGTTATATATCAGCTGAGCAGGCGGCTGATATCGTGGCGCAGTTACCAGCATTTGTAACATCGACTGCTCTGTTCGTTGATGCAGAGCGTACACAGATAGACAAAGTCCTGGCCCTGACTGGTATCGATCTGCTGCAGTTCCATGGCAATGAAGAGCCAGTATTTTGTGAAAGTTTCAATCGACCCTATATAAAAGCACTGCGTGTCAAAGAAGATACTGATATAGCTGCTGAAATAGCGCGTTATCCCAGTGCCAGAGGTATTCTGTTGGATGCCTATGTGCCCGGAATTCCCGGTGGAACCGGTATTACATTTGACTGGCAGCGTATTCCTGCTGAACTGCAGCAACGTATTGTGCTGGCCGGTGGGCTGCAGCCGGATAATGTAGCCGCTGCAGTTCAGCAGGTGCGGCCACTGGCCGTGGATGTGAGCGGTGGTGTTGAGGTGGCTAAGGGTATTAAAGATAGCGAAAAAATCAGACGTTTTATTAACGAGGTGAATCGTGTCAATTCAAACTGATCAGTCTGTAAAGCAAACCTACCCTGACGCACATGGACACTTTGGCCCATATGGTGGGCGCTTTGTGTCAGAAACCCTTATCGGCGCTCTGGAAGAGCTGGAAGGCGTGTATGAAAAATTATGGGCTGATCCGGCGTTTAAAGCCGAATTTGACCGGGATCTGGCGCATTATGTTGGTCGCCCATCGCCTTTATACCATGCTGAACGCTTGTCTCGTGAAGTCGGTGGAGCACAGATTTACCTGAAACGCGAAGATTTAAACCATACCGGCGCACACAAAGTAAATAACACCATTGGGCAGGCGTTGCTTGCCAAATTTATGGGTAAGCCTCGCGTCATTGCTGAAACGGGTGCCGGTCAGCATGGGGTTGCATCAGCGACGGTGGCTGCGCGCCTTGGTTTGGAGTGCAAGGTTTACATGGGTGCTGATGACATTAAGCGCCAGGCGTTAAATGTTTACCGTATGCGACTTTTAGGCGCTGAAGTGATTCCGGTAACATCAGGGACACGTACACTAAAAGATGCCATGAATGAAGCCATGCGTGACTGGGTCACTAATGTAGATAATACCTTTTATATCATCGGAACGGCGGCAGGTCCTCACCCTTATCCGAAGCTGGTGCGTGATTTTCAGTGCGTTATCGGCCGCGAAGCGCGCAGTCAGTGTCTGGACCAGACCGGGCGTCTGCCGGATGTTATTATTGCCTGTGTTGGTGGTGGATCCAATGCGATCGGTTTGTTTCACCCCTTTATCGAAGATACCTCAGTGCGCATGATCGGTGTAGAGGCTGGTGGGCATGGTCTGGCAACTGGCCAGCATGCGGCTCCACTAAGCGATGGTCGCCCGGGTGTGTTGCATGGAATGCGCACTTACCTGATGGAAGACGACGCGGGTCAAATCCTGCCCACCCATTCAGTATCAGCTGGCCTGGATTATCCCGGAGTAGGACCGGAGCATGCCTGGTTGAAAGATAGTGGTCGTGCTGAATATGTAGCTATCGATGATAAAGAAGCATTGGATGCCTTTCGCACACTGACCCAGGTTGAGGGTATAATGCCGGCTCTGGAAAGCAGTCATGCCATTGCTTATGCGATGAAACTTGCCAAAACAATGAGCAAGGATCAGAACATCGTAGTAAATCTGTCTGGCAGGGGCGATAAGGATATACATACTGTTGCCGAGCTCGATGGCATAACGATCTGACAGGATACTGGAAACTGATGAGCCGATTACAAACACGTTTTGAAAATTTGCGCGCTAGTGGTCGCAAAGCGCTGATCCCTTTTGTCACAGCGGGTGACCCAAATCCTGCCGTGACACTGCCCTGATGCATGCATTGGTTAAAGCAGGGCTGATGTCATTGAGTTAGGCGTGCCTTTCTCAGATCCAATGGCTGATGGCCCGTGATTCAGCTGGCCTGTGAACGTGCTTGGTACATGGTGTGCGCTTGCTGGATGTCATTGCCATGGTGGCTGAATTCCGAAAAACGGACAAGGAAACACCGGTTGTGTTGATGGGCTATCTGAACCCAATTGAAGCAATAGGTTATGAAAACTTCGCCGATCATGCCGTAGCAGCGGGTGTGGATGGTGTATTGACCGTAGATCTGCCGCCTGAAGAGTCGCATGATACCAGTCGCATGTTTACCGAAAAGGGATTGGATACCATCTATCTGATATCACCCGCGACGTCAGATGCACGTCTGCGTCAGATCTGTGCGCTGGGAACGGGTTATCTGTATTACGTTTCAGTGAAGGGCGTAACCGGCTCTGCGGCGCTGAATGTTGGTGAAGTAGCTGCTAAAATAGATCATGTCAGAAGCATGACCGATGTACCACTGGCGGTGGGCTTTGGTATTCGTGATCCTGAATCAGCGCAAGCCATTGCGGCAGTGTCTGATGGGGTTATTGTCGGTAGCGTACTGGTTAACCGGATTGCTGAACTGGCCGAAACACCGGAACAGATCCCCGAACAGGTTAGTCAACTGATTGCGGCTATGCGATCAGCCATGGATGCCTGAAACCAAATTTTAAAGCGGAAATGTGATTAACGATGAGTAGCTGGCTGGATAAAATTGTTCCCTCTCTGGTAAAACGTACAGAGCGCAGGCATAGCAGTGTGCCTGAGGGCTTGTGGGAAAAGTGCCCCAAGTGTGACTCGGTGCTGTATAAGCCGGAACTGGATAAAAATCTGAATGTCTGTCCAAAATGCGATCACCACATGCGTATTGGTGCACGTCGTCGTCTGGATATATTCCTTGATCCAGATAATCGTGCCGAAATCGGTGCAGAAGTCTTGCCGGTTGATCGTCTTAAATTCAAGGATTCAAAAAAATACAAAGATCGCCTGACAGCGGCAGAGAAAGACACAGGTGAGACTGATGCGCTGGTTGCCATGCGCGGTACGTTAGAGGGTACGCCTGTAGTTGCCGTGGCATTTGAATTTCGTTTTATGGGTGGCTCCATGGGTGCTGTTGTGGGTGAGCGTTTTGTGCGTGCTGCTCATCTGGCACTTGAGGAACGCATCCCTTTGATCTGTTTCTCAGCCTCAGGTGGTGCGCGGATGCAGGAAGCACTGTTCTCATTGATGCAGATGGCTAAAACCAGTGCGGCGTTGGAAAAAATGCGCCTGGCAGGTGTACCGTATATTTCGGTATTGACAGATCCGGTCTATGGCGGTGTGTCGGCGAGTCTGGCGATGCTGGGTGATCTGAATATTGCAGAGCCAAATGCGCTGATCGGTTTTGCCGGTCCCCGAGTGATTGAGCAGACTGTGCGTGAGAAATTGCCTGAAGGTTTTCAGCGCAGCGAATTTCTGTTGGAGCACGGTCAGGTGGATATGATCATCCAGCGAAGAGAAATGCGTACGCGCCTGGCTTCATTGATCGGTAAGTTGACAGGTGTTTCAACCGCGTGTCTGCTTCCTGCAAACGGTGATCAGCCAGACGCTGAAGTACCAGAACACTGATTCGGGAAGTCAGCGTGTCACAACAACAACCTGCAGCTGATGCCAGCCTGGATCAGTGGTTAAGTTATATTGAAGCTTGCCATCCGGCAGAGATTGAGCTGGGTCTGGAACGTATGCGCCAGGTCGCTGGCCATCTGGCGCTGGACCTGAGTAGCAGCTTTAAACTCGTCGTTGCTGGTACCAATGGTAAAGGCACCAGTATTCGCTTGCTGGAGTCGATACTTCAGGCCGCCGGACTTAAGGTGGGGACCTATACTTCACCGCATTTTCTGCGCTATAACGAGCGTATTACTCTGCTGGGACAAGCAGTTTCTGATGCACAGATCTGTGAGGCATTTGCCCAGGTAGAAGTTGCCCGCAAGGGTGTGCCGCTGACCTATTTCGAATATGGCACGCTGGCAGCTCTGATAATTTTCAGCGCGGCAAAGCCGGATGTACTGTTGCTGGAAATCGGACTGGGTGGACGCCTGGATTCGGTTAACCTGGTGGATGCGGATGTTGCACTGATCACAACAATTGCTCTGGATCATACAGACTGGCTTGGACCGGACCGTGAATCAATAGGTTTTGAAAAAGCGGGAATTTTCCGGCCAGGTTGTTTGGCTGTGTGTGGCGATCCACAGCCACCGGCCAGCTTATTGAAGCATGCTGCAAACCTGGGCGTTGACCTTCGAACTAACGGACAGGCATACCACTATAGTTTGGATGGTGATGCTCTCTGGGCTTGGCAAGGGCAGGACTTGGCAGGGCATTGCACAGCACTGTCATCACTGCCCTGTCCCAGCTTGCCTTTGCAAAATGCCGCGGCTGTATTGCAAGTTTTGCAGTTGATACCTTTTGATATAGCTAAGCAACACGTGGATGCTGGCCTGGCTAATGCGCGCTTGACCGGGCGGATGCAGCCAGCACGTCTTGCTGGTTACCCCTGTATTCTGGATGTGGCACATAACCCTGAATCAGCTACTTATCTGGCCTCTGTGTTGAGCCAACACCCAGTGTCGCCGACACATCTGTTATTGGGTATGCTGGCTGACAAAGACATGACGAGCGTTTGTGAAGCTTTGCTGCCAGTCGTTGATTTCTGGCACCTTGTGACACTGGATAACCCCCGAGGCGCCAGTGCCGATCAACTGAAACAGATATTGAATAAGCTTGGTGTCCCTTCTACATCAATGGCAGAATACAGCTGTGTCGATACGGCGCTGGCACAACTGCCGTCACAGCTGACCAATACGTCTCGGTTGGTGATTGCAGGTTCTTTTTTTACAGTAACAGATGCATTGAAAACAGTTGAGTGGACCGATGGACGTCAGGGATAATTTGAAACAGCGCTTGATCGGGGCCGTTATTCTATTGCTGATCGGTATTGCTTTTTTCCCATTGGTGTTTAATGCGGCAGGTTATGAAGAGCGTAAGCTAGACTCTCGTATTCCAGCAACACCCGAAGTGGTCCGGTTGGTGGAGACTGAGATGCCGCCCCCCGTCATAATAGAGCAGGCACCAGTCGCCCCCGTTACAGAAGCACCGGTCGTTTCGGCACCGGTTGCCGAAATAACCGAATCCCTGGAAGCGCTTCGACCCAGCCTCAATCCAGCTGAAGAAACTCCAGCGCTGGATGCTGATCAAGTCCCGGCAGCCTGGGCCCTGCAATTAGCCAGTTTTCGTCAGGAGTCTAATGCACGCGAACTAAGAACTCGGCTAATTAATGCCGGATACCGTGTCTATATTCGCCATGGTGAAGATGTGGTACGGGTTTTCGTTGGTCCGGAAATGCAACGTGGGCGCCTCGAAGAGCTCAAGCTATTGTTGCAGCAGGAATATGGTTTAGAAGGTATGATCGTGCGTTTTACCACGCAATAGTCAAACAATGAACACCGGCAGGGTAGAAATCGCTTGATAATGAACTGGGCAGACTGGGTAATTCTGGCAATTGTATTGATCTCATCGGTGATGAGTCTACGTCGCGGCTTTATTCGCGAAGCAGTGTCATTGTTGACCTGGGTTGCGGCCTTTATTGTTGGGCGCTTATTTTATGAAGTGCTGGCGGAGATTATCGCTAGCTACTTCGATGCTGTACCTTCGGTGCACCAACTGGTTGCTTTTCTTATACTCTTCATTGCGACGCTGATCGTTGGTAATCTAATTGGCAGCTTGATTGGATCATTGGTTAAAATGACTGGGCTTTCTGCCACTGATCGCGTGTTGGGTGTGGGTTTTGGCGCTTTACGTGGCGGTCTGGTGGTTGTCATTATGCTGGTGTTGTTGAAAATGACACCTGCCATACAAGACCCTTGGTGGAATGATTCGGTGTTGATCCCACATTTTTTAGTTATGGAAACCTGGTCGCGGGATATGGCTAGAGATATAGGTCAGATGATCTGGAACGCAGGTAGCTGATTTTCAGTTAACCTATCAAATTATCACCTCAGAGGTTGAATTCATGTGCGGTATAGTTGGCATTTTTGCCAGAAGCTACGTTAACCAGACTCTTTTTGATGCCCTGACAGTGTTGCAGCATCGCGGCCAGGATGCGGCCGGTATCGTTACATCTGAAGGTAACCGCTTCTTCATGCGTAAGGATAATGGACTGGTTAATGAGGTGTTTCGTACTCGCCACATGAAACGCCTGGTAGGTAATCTGGGAATAGGGCATGTGCGTTATCCAACGGCCGGTAGCTCCAGCTCAGCCGAAGCCCAGCCTTTTTACGTTAACTCACCCTACGGTATTGCGCTGGCACATAATGGTAATCTGACCAATGCCGAGCAGTTGGCTGATGATATCTTTCGTGCTGATCTTCGCCACATTAATACAACTTCTGACTCTGAAGTATTGCTTAATGTGTTTGCACATGAATTACAGCAACTGGGCAAGTTAAACCCCTCACCCGAAGATATCTTCGCGGCAGTATCCAAAGTGCATCAGCGTTGTCAGGGTGGCTATGCGGTCGTGGCCATTATTACCGGATACGGTGTGCTGGCATTTCGCGATCCGCACGGTATACGCCCACTGGTGTATGGCAAGCGTATTGTAAATGGCCAGGCTGAATATATGGTTGCTTCAGAGAGCGTCGCCCTAGATACCTCTGGTTTTGAGCGGGTTCGCGATATCATACCTGGCGAGGCGATTTTTATTGACCGTGATGGTGGCTTGCATCTGCAACAATGCACGCAACAGCAGACGCTGGCACCCTGTTTATTTGAGTATGTCTATCTGGCACGGCCTGACTCTATTATCGATGGCGTATCGGTACATGAATCGCGGATGTTGATGGGGGTACGACTGGCTGAAAAAATACTTAAGGAAATGCCCAATCATGATATCGATGTGGTGATCCCGATTCCGGATACCAGTCGCACATCAGCATTGGAGTTGGCTCATACGCTGGGCGTCACTTTCCGTGAAGGCTTTATCAAGAATCGTTATATTGGCCGCACTTTTATCATGCCGGGGCAAACCCAGCGTAAAAAATCGGTGCGTCAGAAGTTAAACCCCATCTCCAGTGAATTTAAAGATAAAGTGGTGATGTTGGTAGATGATTCGATTGTGCGTGGTACAACCTCCAAGCAGATTATCGAAATGGCGCGCGATGCCGGTGCACGCAAGGTGTATTTTGCTTCCGCTGCACCGGAAGTGCGCTTCCCCAACGTCTATGGTATTGATATGCCAACCGCATCGGAGTTGGTTGCGCATGGGCGCAGTGCCAAAGAAGTCGGCGACTATATCGGCTGTGACTGGATGCTTTACCAGGATCTGGATGATCTGAAATCCTGTGTTACCCAGTTGAACCCGGCAATCACAGTCTTTGATACCTGTGTGTTTGATGGCCAGTATGTCACTGGCACAGTTGACCGTGCTTATTTGGATCGTCTGGAACAGAGGCGTAGTGATGACGCCAAAAATCCCGTAAATAACACCGATCCGGATGCTGATATCGATAGTGATACCTCCGCTGATCTGCATACCCGAATTGAATAAGGAGCGGTTAATGTCCAAGGGTTTTGAGCGTGATGCACGTATCCAGTTTTCCCGTGAAGACTGCGAGCTGGATACTCTGGCAGTGCGTGCTGGACAGTGGCGTACTGATGAAGGTGAGCATGGGGATCCGATCTTCACCACCTCCAGTTTTGTGTTTTCCAGTGCCCGTGAAGCCGCTGCCCGATTCGGCGGTGAGGAACCAGGCAATATTTATTCCCGTTTTACTAACCCGACAGTGCGTGCTTTTGAACAGCGCATTGCCGCTATGGAAGGGGGCGAGCGTGCTGTTGCCACAGCCTCTGGTATGGCGGCAATCCTGAGTCTTGGGCTGGCACTGCTGAAATGTGGTGATCATGTCGTCTGTTCCCGCAGTGTATTTGGTTCCACCGTTTCGCTGTTTGATAAATATTTCAGCCGTGCCGGTATCACGACCAGTTTTGTTGATCCAACTGACTTGAACGCCTGGAAGGCAGCTATTCGACCAGAAACCCGTTTGCTGTTTCTGGAAACACCGTCTAATCCGCTGGCTGAGCTGACAGATATAGCCGCTGTGGCCGACATTGCCCATGCGCATGCGCCTTGCTGGCAGTCGATAACTGTTTCTTGACCCCGGCACTGCAACGCCCATTAGCGCTGGGTGCGGATGTGGTGATGCACTCGGCTACCAAATACCTGGATGGTGCAGGGGCGTTGTGTTGGTGGTGTGCTGGTTGGGCGTGATAAAGAGATGGAGGAGGTGTTTGGTTTTATCCGCACCGGTGGTAGCTGCATGAGTCCGTTTAATGCCTGGGTGTTTATGAAGGGGCTGGAAACCCTGCCGTTGCGTATGCGGGCACACAGTGAAAGTGCTTTAATTTTGGCGCAGTGGTTACAGCAGCAGCCTGGTATACGCAAGGTCTATTACTCCGGTTTGCCGGATCATCCACAGCATGCGCTGGCCTGTCGTCAGCAGCAGGGCTTTGGTGGCGTATTGGCCTTTGAGGTTGACGGTGATCGTGATGCCGCCTGGCGTTTCATTGATGCCACAGAGGTGGTGTCCATTACCGGAAATCTGGGTGATGTTAAAACCACTATTACCCATCCGGATACCACTACCCATGGACGTATGAGCGCCGACGAAAAAGCTCAAGCAGGTATTCGTGATAACCTGATCCGCCTGTCAGTTGGTCTGGAGTCGGTCAAGGATCTGCAGGATGATCTGCGCAGAGGGCTGGCGGCACTTTGAAAAACGCTTCTTTATGAGTCAATTATACCTGGCACCCATGGAAGGGGTGCTGGATTACACGTTGCGCGATTTAATCACTTCTATTCCGGGTATAGACCAGTGCGTAACTGAGTTTATCCGTGTATCTGATAGGCTTCTGCCCGCGTCAGTTTTTTACCGCCTGGCACCGGAACTGCATCAACAGGGTTGTACGCGTTCGGGTATACCAGTGTATTTGCAGTTGCTCGGTAATCATCCGTCATTAATGGCTGAGAATGCGGCTAAAGCGGCAGAGCTGGGCGCCCCTGGTATCGATCTTAACTTTGGTTGTCCGGCAAAAACTGTCAATAAGAGCCGTGGTGGTGCGGTGTTATTAACCGAGCCAGATCTGCTGTATGAGATAGTAGCTGCTGTACGGCGAGCTGTTCCCGCTACTATTCCAGTGACGGCTAAGATGCGCCTGGGCTATGTGGATAAGGCGTTAGCGATAGAAAATGCACAGGCCATTGAAGCCGCTGGTGCATCTACCTTGACGGTGCATGCCAGAACTAAGCTGGAAGGTTATAAACCACCAGCCCACTGGGAGTGGATCGCACGTATCCGTGAACAGGTGAAGCTGCATTTGGTGGCTAACGGTGAGGTCTGGAATGCTGACGATTATCAGCGTTGCCGGCATGTATCCGGCTGTGATGATGTCATGCTGGGGCGCGGTATACTGAGTAACCCTTTTCTGGCGGAAGTGCTATCAGGTAAAGCTGGAGCTATGTCCCAGTCTGACGCCTGGCAGCGGCTCTTACCTATGTTGGAGATATATCACCGTCAGGTGATTGATAAGGTGTCTGAACGCCATGTTCATGGGCGTACTAAGCAGTGGTTAAATATGCTGCAGTGGCAGTTTCCTCAGGCTCAGACATTGTTCACCGAGATACGCTGTGAGCGTGATCCGCTAGTGATATTGCAACACATTATACAGCAGCAAATGTTGCTGGCTTAGGTAAGCTGAGCTCAGCGCGCAGAATCATTCACTCTCAAGCTGACGGCGTTGCTGTTCAAGTTGCTGCTGCTCTTGCCAGGCCTCATACATCTCTTCATCACTGGGCTGGGTGATGGCTGAATACCAAACCGGCGAGGTTCCGAGTAAAAATCCGGCGACGGCCAGGGCTATCCCCAGGGTTTTAAGTTTTGGTTTGATCGATAAGCCTACCAGAACAATAATTACGCCAATAAAGTGCAGCGCATAAGTGCCGAATGAAGACATGTCCATGGTGATAAATCCTTAACTGCGTTCGCGGGATGCCAGAAAATCTTCAATATCATTGGTGATCTTAACATCAGTCCGTGGTACCGGAATAGTAAAGTCAAACACCTGCCGCCACTCAGTCGAGTCTGGTGTGCGTTCCCATACGGTACCCGCGTTATACTGAACCAGTTCAGGCAGAGCGGGATCCAGTTGGCAGATTTTTTCCAGTGGCACAGGTATCAGGTTTAAGTGCTCATCAGCGAGAAACTCCTCTGTTTCATAGCCGGTAAACATGCGCCAACCGGTATCATTCAAGTGCTCAGGTACAGTTTTGTACATAAAGCGAACTGGAAGTTTTTCATCAAACACCAGCTTTGAAACCAGCGCCAGAAAGCCATTTTTGGTTTGCGCTGTTTCATAGCCTGGCTCTGGTGCTGTATCAGGATTCAGGGGCTTCATAAGGTCCTCATTATAGAAAAACCCCGGCAAGCGCCGGGGTTTCGGTAGGGCTAAACGCTTAGTTTAGTGTCAGACAGCCGTTGTTGGAATAACAGAGGCCGCTTTATCAACATATTTTTCCATCTGATCGAAGTTCAGGTAGCGGTAGATTTCACCGGCCATACTATCGATTTTGTTGGCATAGGCCATGTATTCTGCAACGCTTGGCAGTTTGCCTTCCAGCGCTGCAACCGCCGCCAGCTCAGCTGATGCCAGGTACACGTTAGCTCCATTACCCAGACGGTTAGGGAAGTTACGTGTCGAGGTAGACACAACAGTCGCCTTGTCTGCTACACGTGCCTGGTTACCCATACACAGTGAACAGCCTGGCATCTCCATGCGTGCACCGGCTTTACCGAAAATGCTGTAATAGCCTTCTTCAGTCAATTGCGCCTGATCCATCTTGGTTGGAGGAGAGATCCACATCCGCGTTGGAATGGTCTTGCCTGAAGCTTCGAGTAATTTACCCGCTGCACGGAAGTGACCAATGTTGGTCATGCAAGAACCGATAAATACTTCGTCGATCTTATCGCCGGCGACATCAGACAGCAGACGTGCATCGTCTGGATCGTTAGGTGCGCAGAGGATAGGCTCTTTGATATCAGCCAGATCGATTTCAATGACGGTGTGGTAATCGGCATCTTTGTCGGCACGCATCAGTGATGGATTAGCCAGCCACTCTTCCATGCCCTTGATACGGCGCTCAATAGTGCGGACATCGCCGTAGCCTTCAGACTGCATCCATCTCAGCATGACGATGTTAGAGCGCAGGTATTCGGCTACAGACTCTTCAGACATGTTGATGGTACAGCCAGCTGCTGAACGCTCAGCTGATGCATCAGACAGTTCAAATGCCTGTTCTACAGTCAGATCTTCCAGGCCTTCAATTTCCAGAATGCGACCGGAGAAAAGGTTTTTCTTGCCGGCTTTAGCAACGGTCAGGTGACCTTCTTTGATCGCATAGTAAGGAATCGCATGTACCAGATCACGCAGGGTGATACCGGCATTACGCTTGCCTTTAAAGCGTACCAGCACAGATTCTGGCATATCCAGCGGCATCACACCGGTTGCAGCTGCAAACGCTACCAGGCCAGAGCCTGCAGGGAAAGAAATACCCAGCGGGAAGCGGGTGTGAGAGTCACCACCGGTACCGACTGTGTCAGGCAGCAGCATACGGTTTAACCAGGAGTGGATGATACCATCACCAGGACGCAGCGCCACACCACCACGGTTCATAATGAAGTCTGGCAGAGTATGGTGTGTTCCCACATCAACAGGCTTGGGATAAGCGGCTGTGTGACAGAAAGACTGCATCACCAGATCCGCTGAGAAGCCAGGCAGGCCAGATCTTTCAGTTCATCACGGGTCATCGGACCAGTAGTGTCCTGTGAGCCGACAGTGGTCATTCTGGGTTCGCAGGAGGTGCCAGGGCGAATGCCATCAACACCGCAGGCCTTGCCGACCATTTTCTGAGCAAGCGTGAAGCCTTTTGTAGATGCGGCTGGCTGCTCTGGCGTACGGAACAGGTCAACGGGTGGCAAGCCGAGAGTTTCACGGGCTTTCTGAGTCAGGCCGCGTCCAATGATCAGAGGAATACGGCCACCGGCACGCACTTCGTCCAGCAGCATCTGCGTTTTCAGTTCAAAACGGCACAGCTCTTCACCGGTTTCATGGTTTTTGGCGACGCCTTCATAAGGATAGATATCGACGACATCACCCATATTCATTTTCTCAACATCCATTTCGATCGGCAAGGCGCCGGCATCTTCCATGGTGTTGTAGAAAATCGGTGCGATCTTTCCGCCAAAGCAGAAACCACCGGCACGCTTGTTAGGAATGTTTGGCATATCATCGCCAAAGAACCACAGCACTGAGTTGGTAGCAGATTTACGTGAAGAACCCGTACCGACAACATCACCGACATAGGCGACAGGGAAGCCTTTGGCTTTAACCGCTTCGATCTGCTTCAGTGGACCGGTAACACCTGGGTCTACTGGCTCAATACCTTCACGCTCCATTTTCAGCATGGCATTGGCGTGTAGCGGAATATCCGGACGCGACCAGGCATCCGGAGCGGGTGACAGGTCATCTGTATTGGTTTCACCAGGGACTTTGAATACAGTCACTGTGATTTTTTCAGGTACTTCAGGCTTGGAGGTGAACCACTCGCCAGCGGCCCAAGAGGCCATAACTTCTTTGGCGAATGCATTTCCGGCATCGGCCTTTTCCTGAACATCGTGGAAAGCATCAAACATCAGTAAAGTATGCGACAGTGCTTTAACAGCGATAGGAGCCAGTTTTTCATTATCCAGGGCGGTAATCAGTGGCTGAATATTATAGCCACCCAGCATAGTGCCCAGCAGCTCGACAGCTTTTTCAGGCTGATCAGCGGGGATGTCGCTTCACCCTTGGCGATGGCATCAAGGAATCCGGCCTTAACGTAAGCGGCCTGGTCCACACCTGCAGGAACACGATTGCTCAACAGATCAAGAAGGAACTCTTCCTCACCTGCTGGTGGGTTTTTCACCAGCTCAACCAGTGCGGCAGTCTGCTCTGGATCCAGTGGTTTGGGTGGGATGCCTTCTAAGGCACGTTCTTCTACATGTTTACGGTAAGCTTCAAGCACGATATAGCCCTCATCTGTTGTCACTATCGAACATCGACAAAACAGCAGTCGATGTCGTTTCGAATTTGTTATCGAATGGTGATTGGCGCTGTGAATTCTAGCTTATAGGGGGGTAAAGTTAAGTTTTGTCGACAATCCGGAGGTTATACTTTGGATAAAGATCCTGCCCAAAAGAGCTGTTTCAGGTCTGCAAATTGACGCGAATCAACTAAACGTTGATCTCTGATTGCAAGGTTTCCGGGGGCTGCGTATAAAGAATACAAGCGTTATTAAGTCCATGAGGCTGTAAACATGAATGCACTGAATATACCTTTACATGATCCTGGCAGATTTGCTGAAAAGCTGCAGATCTGTTTCGAATTGCAAAAAAGTCGTTCGCTGATTTGTGAACAGGCCGATTCTGAGCTGGGTTTGTGTTACTCGTCGCGTTATATCAGTGCGGTGCCAAAGCATCTGAGAACGCATATACGCAGAATATATTTTGCTATTCGTAAAGGTGATTCCGGGCGTTTGACGGGTGCCCTTATCGATCTGTTTCTGGTACTGCGTGGCAAAGGTCGTCCTCTGGTCAATCGGGTAATCGATCAGGCGGAGCCCTTGTTAGACAAGTCAACACTGTCTGCATTGAGAAAGTTTGCCGATACCTCTGATTTTCGTTTTATCCGAAGTCTGCCGTTGCAGTATTCGGTGTTGGTGAATGGTAGTTTATCTATGTCACCACAATGCTTTAACCCCGCTCAGTTTGAAGAGTGTGCATAAGGAATTCTGTCCGTGGCAATTCAACAACCCTATAAAATTGGACTGTCGGGCTTCGGTCAATCAGAGCAAACCATGCTGGAGCTGTTTTTCAATAGCCGGCATCAGAAAACCTTTCAACTGGCTCCACCGGATAAAGCCAATGTGCTACTGCTGGATTTGTCAGGTGCAACCGGAGAGATGCAGTATCTGAAGCTTCTACGACAATACCCTGCTTGTGCCGGGCTCACGGGGATTGCCTTGAC
>NZ_JRLB01000012.1 GCF_000764495.1 Nitrincola sp. A-D6 | reverse complement strand
GCTGATACCTGACTGGGTAAAGGGACAGCACAGTCAGGTAGCCATACGTGTCAGTGCTCATCCTTTGGTTAAAGCCTTGTGTGAGGCTTGGGGTGGTCCGATTATTTCGACCTCAGCCAACCCATCTGATGCAGAGCCTGCAAGATCAAAGCTGAAAGTTATGACTTACTTCGGCTGCAGGCTAGATAAAATAGTTGATGGTGAGCTTGGTGGCCATAAAAGTCCCAGTACAATACGTTCAATTTCTGATTCATCTATAATAAGAACGTAGTGATCACTCACTTCAAAATATCCGGGAGCCTTAATGAAACAGCCAGATACCGAGCAGGTCAAAACCTACCTTCTGGGGTTGCAGGAGCGTATCTGTGAATCCTTATCGGCCTTAGATGGCAAGGCGTTTGTGGAAGATAGCTGGCAACGTGAGGCTGGCGGTGGTGGCCGTAGTAGGGTATTGGCACAGGGGAATCTGATTGAAAAAGGCGGCGTTAATTTTTCGCATGTGTTTGGCGCAGGCTTGCCCGCCTCCGCAACCGCTCACAGACCTGAATTAGCTGGACGTAATTTCCAGGCGATGGGTGTGTCACTGGTGATACACCCGCACAACCCGCATATTCCAACCTCGCATGCCAATGTACGCTTTTTTATTGCCGAAAAGCCCGGTGAGGCACCGGTCTGGTGGTTTGGTGGTGGTTTTGATTTGACCCCCTATTATGGCTTTGAAGAAGATTGCGTACATTGGCACCGAGTGGCTAAGGCGGCCTGTGACCCGTTTGGTGAAAGGGTTTATCCCCGGTATAAGCAGTGGTGTGATGAGTATTTTTACCTCAAGCACCGTAACGAACCACGCGGTATCGGCGGTCTGTTTTTTGATGACTTGAATACACCAGACTTTGACAGCAGTTTTGCGCTGATGTGCTCGGTTGGCGATGCCTATATTGAAGCTTACCGCCCCATAGTGGAAAAACGCCGTGACCTGCCCTGGACAGAGGAGCAGCGCGATTTTCAACTGCACCGTCGTGGGCGTTATGTGGAGTTCAATCTGGTCTATGACCGCGGTACGCTGTTTGGGCTGCAATCAGGAGGTCGCACGGAATCGATTCTGATGTCCCTGCCCCCGGAAGTGCGTTGGAGTTACGACTGGTCACCAGCGCCTGGCTCTGATGAAGCACGCCTGTATGAAGAGTTTTTACGTCCACGTGATTGGCTAGGAGGTCAGGATGATTGATCAATATGCTGTATTTGGTAATCCGGTAGCGCATAGCCAGTCACCGTTTATTCATGCGTGTTTTGCGCGCCAACAGCAGCAATCCATGCACTATGTGGCTACGCAGGTTGAGCCTGAGTCCTTTGCACAACAGGTGGATACTTTTTTACAGGGGCAAGGTAAAGGCTGAATATTACTGTGCCGTTTAAAGAAGTTGCCTGGCAGTTGGCTGAAGTAAAGACCCCCCGGGCTAATTTGGCGGGTGCGGTGAACACCCTTTGGCGAGATGATCAGAGACAGCTTTGTGGCGATAATACCGATGGCGTGGGGTTGGTGAACGACCTGACTCAGAACCTTGGCTGTTCACTTAAAGGGGCTTCCGTGCTGTTGCTCGGTGCCGGCGGCGCAGTTCGTGGTGTTATTCAACCTTTACTGGAGGCAGGTTGTACTGAACTGGTCATTGCCAACCGTACCCCGGAAAAAGCCCAAATACTGGCGCAACACTTTGCCGCAACGGCTGGTCAGACGGCGACACTGCAAGCCTGTGGGTATGGCGACATACCCCTTAAGCACTTTGATGTGATTATCAACGGAACTTCTGCAAGCTTGCAGGGAGATCTTCCTCCGTTGCCTGAAGGGATAGTGGGTACTCACACACTTTGCTACGACATGATGTATGCTGCCACACAGACGCCCTTTTGTCGCTGGGCATCCGCGCATGGCGCTGGACGGGCTGTGGATGGCCTGGGTATGTTGGTTGAGCAGGCAGCAGAAGCTTTTTATATCTGGCGGGATCAGCGACCCGATACGGCACCTGTGATCGCACTATTGCGCCAGAGTCTGGCGCAGCAATAAATTCCAGCAGTAAGCACAAGTTACAACAAGTGTTGCAACCCGGGTCCAATAAACGTTATAACCCGATTATCACTCTCCCGTCTTTGGATAGGCTATATGACAGATTCCACCTTACTGAGCGCCGATCAGCTGTACAAAATCTGTGACCCAAAAGACCTGCCTTTTTTGACCACAGACTCTATCGAACCTTTTACCGGTTTTTTTGGTCAGGAGCGTGCCATTGAAGCGATGGATTTCGGTATCAGTATGCAACGCCATGGTTACAACCTGTTTGTCATGGGTAACCCGCATACCGGGCGCTTTTCTTTTGCCATGGAAAATCTGAAAACCTACGCCAAAAAGGAGCATAAACCTTCTGACTGGTGTTATCTGAATAACCTCTCCGACTCACGCTATCCGGTGGTATTGCAGCTTCCAGCCGGCAAAGCGATGCAGTTGAAGAAAGATATCGAAACGTTATTCGAAACCTTACAGACTGAATTACCGGCTGCATTTGAAAGCCCGGGTTATCAGCGAATTAAAAGTCGTATCGAGCGTGACTTTACCCGTCGCTATGATCAGGCTGTCGATCAGGTAGAGCGTAAGGCGCGCGATATGAATATTGCTGTCTATCGGGATGCGGGTACGATCGGCTTTACCCCCCTGGCTGACGGTCAGGCCATGGATGAGGCGGCCTTTTCGCAGTTACCAGAAGAGCAGCGCGACGTTATTCAGAAGAATATCTCTGATCTTGAAGATCAGCTCAATGAAGGCCTGACAGAACTGCCTAAATGGCGGCGTGAAGCGGCTGCAGAGATACGTCAACTCGACAGTGACACTGCACGTAAATCGATACTGCCGCTGTTTGCGCAACTGCGTGAGCGTTATGTGCATCATGCCAGTATTGTTAAGTATCTGGGTTATTTTGAAAAAGACCTGATCAAGAATGTTGCTGAAATTGTCGGTGATGAGCGTGGTATGGAGGTCAAAACAGACCAGATGCGCCAGCAGTTTCTTGAAGAGAATTACGGCATCAACCTGCTGGTGGACAACCATAAGACCAAGGGGGCTCCAGTAGTTTATGAAGCGCACCCCAGTTATGAAAACCTGTTTGGCCGGGTTGAGTATAATAGTGAAATGGGTGCCCTGGTTACCAACTATACACTCATCCGTCCGGGTGCCTTGCACCGCGCCAATGGCGGTTATCTGCTATTGGAAGCTGAAAAACTGCTGGAGCAGCCGTTTGTCTACAGTGCATTGAAGCGCGCATTGAAATCCCATGAAATACGTATAGAAAATCCAGTTAGCGAATATACCGGCGTTAGTACGATTACCCTGAATCCACAACCAGTAGATTTGAAAGTTAAAGTGGTGTTGATTGGTGGTCGTGATATCTACTACCTGTTACAGGAACTGGATCATGATTTTGAGAAAATGTTCCGCGTGGTGGTGGACTTTGACGAGGATGTAAAGCGTACCCCTGCCAGTGTGCGTAACTATGCGCGATTGATGAAAACCCTGGCCGTTGAAGAAGGGCTGGCCCCGTTGAAACGTGAAGCGGTTGCGCGACTCACTGAGCACAGCTCACGTATGGCTGAAGATCAGGAGATGCTTTCTGCGCATATCGGTGAGTTGGTTGACCTGCTGTGTGAGGCCGATTTCCGTCGCCGTCAGCGCGGTGATGATCTGATCAGTACCGCACATGTAGAAATGGCGCTGCAGGGTAAAGAGCGCCGTACAGGCCGTTTGGCTGAAAAAATTCTCGAAAGCATCCTCAACCGTACGGTATTGATCGATACCGATGGCAGCGCGGTAGGCTGTGCCAATGGCCTGAGTGTACTGCAGGTCGGCGATGTATCTTTTGGCACACCTGCGCGCATAACCGCTACAGTGAACCCCGGTAACAAGGGCATCGTAGATATAGAGCGTGAGGTAACCCTGGGGCAACCGATTCACTCCAAAGGTGTGTTGATCCTGTCCGGTTATCTGGGTCACCAGTATGCACATGACTTTCCTATGACTCTGTCCGCCAGTATTGCCATGGAGCAGTCGTATGGCTATATCGATGGTGACAGTGCGTCCTTGGCGGAAATATGCACGTTGATTTCGGCGCTGACCAGAATTCCGATCTATCAACACTTCGCTACCACAGGCTCGATTAACCAGTATGGTGAAGTCCAGGCGATTGGCGGGGTGAATGAAAAAATTGAGGGCTTCTTCCAGCTGTGTAAGATGCGCGGGTTAACGGGTAGTCAAGGTGTCATTATTCCACGGGCCAATGTGCGTAATCTGATGCTGAAAAAAGATGTAGTTAAAGCTGTAGAGGCGGGTGACTTTGCAATTCATGCCGTCAGTCATGTTGATCAGTGTCTGGAGTTGTTAATGGGGCGTAAGGCTGGGCAACTGAAAACCGATGGTCATTTCACTCAACGCAGTATTAACGCCTTGGTGGTTAAGCGTCTGCGCGAAATTGCCAAGGCTAAGCCCTGAAAAAATGGTTTGATAAATGACTGTCATTAAAGGGTTTTTAATCCTGCTATTGTTCTTGTTGTTGGGTGATGTGATCGTTACCAGTCTGCAGTTGCCTGTGTCAGCCGGTGTTATCGGTATGATGTTAGTCACACTCTGGCTGCTAATGCGCGGGCGTATGCAGACTGATCTGGCTGCCGTGAGCCAACCGCTGATTGCGCTTCTGGCGATGCTGATTATGCCAGGTGTAGTGGGGGTGTTTTTTGTTGTGGGTGATTATGCTCAGTACTGGCTTGCAGGACTTCTGGCGCTGGTAGTGGGCACTATGCTGAGTGTCCTGACCACCCTGTGGTTAATGTCCCGGTTAATGCCGACTACAAAGAAGCCGGAGACTGATGATGCCTGAGTGGATGCATGCGTTGGTTATGTTACGGGACCATCTGACTGCAACACCCATAGCCGCTATTGCCATAACCCTGAGCGCTTTTTTTGCTGGAAACTGGCTGTTTCAGAAGATGGGCCGACCTACCTGGTGCCCCGGCATACTGCTTGCAGCGCTGTTTGTGGTGTTGATGCTGGTGGTGTTGCAGATCGATTATCGTGTTTATCAAACCGGTGCTGGCTGGCTGGTGCTGTTGTTAGGGCCTGCCACAGTAGCGCTCGGTGTGCCTTTATTTCAGCAAATCCATCATATCCGCGCACTTTGGAAGCCGATACTCTTTACCCTGCCGCCAGCGGCTATTCTGGCAGCACTCTATGCGCTGCTGCTGGGCTGGCTGGCGGGAGCCTCACCGGAAGTGCTGGCTTCTTTAGCGCCCAAGTCCGTAACTGCACCGATTGCCATGGGCATTACCGAACAACTCGGTGGTTCCATTCCTATTCTGATGGGTGCTTTGCTGATAACCGGTGTTATGGCCACCCTCTGGGTGAATCTGCTGAGTAACTGGCTGAAGATTGATGATCATCGGGTGATAGGCTTTGCACTGGGAATCAACGGCCATGCCATAGGTACCGTACGCGCTTTCGAGATCAGCCCCACCGCCGGTGCCTTTGCGTCACTGGGGATGGGGTTGACTGGCTTGTTCACGGCCCTGTTCTTGCCATTGGTTTGGATTTTATTGGGGTTGTAAGTGCTTACTCGCACCAGGGCTCTTGCATATGCTTGTCTTTTAACTTTCGGTAGTTGTCTGCGCTGTAGCTGAAGAAGCTGCGTTCCTTATCAGTCAAAGGCCGTACTTGTTTT
This sequence comes from Nitrincola sp. A-D6, assembly GCF_000764495.1. Classification (GTDB taxonomy): domain Bacteria; phylum Pseudomonadota; class Gammaproteobacteria; order Pseudomonadales; family Balneatricaceae; genus Nitrincola. Next base: position 9,340 of record NZ_JRLB01000012.1, on the reverse strand, counting down.
GCGGGACGCCCGACATAGAGATAACCACTTTGCAGGGTTTTTCCGGGTGGCACCAGGCTGCCCGCACCAATGACTACCTCATCTTCAACAACCGCGCCATCCATGATCAGGCTACCCATGCCGACCAGTACGCGATTACCAATACGACAACCATGTAAGGTGACCTGATGCCCTACGGTCACCTCGTCACCTACGAACAGTGGATAACCGTCAGGATTAAAAGGACCAGCATGGGTGATATGCAGTACCGAACCATCCTGAATGCTGCTGCAACGTCCAATACGGATATGATTCATATCACCGCGTATGACTGTCAGTGGCCAGACTGAAGAATCATCACCGATTTCCACATCACCCAGTACTACGGCACTGGGGTCGACAAAAACGGCCTTGCCCAATTGCGGTCGTTTGCCTTGATACTCACGTATATGCATGGATAAAACTCCGGATCAGTTGAAAAGTGACGTACACTTCCCCATTGTATAACAGATCAGCGACAGCGGTTCAGTCAGGCGCTTTACGTCTGCCGAGAATACTATTGAAGAGGCCCGAATATGCACAACCCTTTGCTCCAACCCACCCAGCTACCCCCGTTCAGTACTATCGAGGTGGCGCATATTGAACCGGCTATCGATGCAATTCTGGCACAGAACCGTGCGGATGTGGCGGCTCTGACAGCCGAACAGCTGCCCCATAATTGGCAGTCACTGGTGGCGACACTTGAAGAAGGATCGGATCGGCTCTCTTATGCCTGGTCCCTTGCCTCCCATTTGAATGGCGTGATGAACTCGGATGAGCTGCGTGAAGTCTACAACCGTTGCCTGCCCAAGTTGTCGGCCTACTGGACTGAAATGGGCCAGCATAAAGGCTTATTTCAGGCGTATGAACGCTTTGCCGCCAGCGAAGAATACGCGGGTCTGAACGCCGCACAGAAAAAGGTGATCGATAATGCTCTGCGAGACTTCCGTTTATCTGGCATCGCCTTGCCACCCGCTCAGCAGCAACGCTATGCCGAAATTCAACAGCGTTTATCCGAGCTGTCGAATAAATTCTCTGAAAATGTACTGGATGCGACCCAGGGCTGGTACTTTCACACAGATGATATGACTGAACTGCAAGGCCTGCCCGATGATGCCATTGAAGCGGCAGCCAGCGCCGCACATAGCCGTGATCTGCAAGGCTGGGTTATCACCCTGGACTTCCCCTCCTACTACGCGGTGATGACTTATGCTGATAAGGCATCGCTGCGTGAAACCTTCTACCGCGCCTACTCCAGCCGCGCCTCGGATCAGGGCCCCAATGCTGGTCGCTGGGATAATTCAGCGGTGATGGAAGAGATACTGGCTTTGCGGCATGAGATGGCTCAGTTGCTTGGCTATGACAGCTATGCTGATTATTCACTGGCTACAAAAATGGCCGATTCACCGGATCAGGTGATTGGCTTTCTGGAAGACCTTGCCACTAAAAGCCGTCATGTTGCTGAGCAGGACTTAGCCGAGCTTACAGCTTTTGCCGCTGAACAAAATGGCGCGGACAGCCTCGACCCCTGGGATCTGGGTTACTATGCCGAAAAGCTCAAGCAGTCACGCTACCAGCTTTCTCAGCAGATGTTGCGCCCCTATTTCCCCCTGCCCAAAGTACTGGATGGCCTGTTCGCAATCGCCGGGCGTTTGTTCGGCATACATATAGAAGAGCAGGAAAATGCCGATACCTGGCATCCTGACGTGCGTTTTTTGCGTTTATCCCGCGATGGTAACACCCTGGCCTATTGCTACCTGGATCCATTTGCTCGCAGTAATAAGCGCGGCGGCGCTGGATGGCCGATTGTCGTGATCGCCGACGTTGTGCAGATGGTCAAGTACAGCTTCCAGTGGCTTACCTGGTGTGTAACTTTAATCCCCCGGTTGGTGGGAAGCCAGCGCTGTTGACGCATGATGAAGTGACTACTTTATTCCATGAATTTGGCCATGGACTGCACCATATGCTGACACAGATCGATTACGCCGAAGTCAGTGGCATCAACGGGGTTGCCTGGGATGCTGTTGAACTGCCAAGTCAGTTTCTGGAAAACTGGTGCTGGGAGCCGGAAGGACTGGCGCTTATGTCCGGACACTATGAAACCGGTGAACCCCTTCCGGGTGACCTGTTAGATAAAATGCTGGCGGCAAAGCATTTTCAGGCCGGAATGATGATGGTACGTCAATTGGAGTTTTCCTTGTTCGACTTCCGTTTGCATCATGAGTACCAGCCGGGTAAAACGGATATCCAGGCGGTATTGGATGGTGTTCGTAAGCAAGTGGCCGTGTTGACACCTCCGCCTGAAAATCGTTTTCAGCACAGCTTCAGTCATATTTTTGCCGGTGGCTATGCGGCCGGTTATTACAGCTATAAATGGGCGGAAGTCCTTTCCGCTGATGCCTTCTCCCGCTTTGAGGAGGAAGGTATCTTTAGTGAAGCGGCGGGTCAGGATTTCCGCAAACACATTCTCGAAATGGGTGGCTCGGATGATCCGATGAATCTGTTTGTGGCATTTCGTGGACGTGAACCCAGTGTCGATGCGTTGCTGCGACACAATGGCATAACACCCAAAGCATGAGGCCTGTATGTCTGTAATCAAGCGCTTTATCGCCGGGGCCGTTTGCCCCCGGTGCGGCAAGATGGATGCGGTGCGTATGCATCGGGATGATGAGCGTGAGTACCGTGAGTGTATTGCCTGCGGTTTCAGTGACTCCTTACGTCTGGATGGACGGCCAGAGCCGCAGGAGATCAATACCCGTGTACACAAGGACAAGCCGGAAGATCGTCTTAGCGCCAAAGCCAGAGCTGCTGAGCCGGTGAAGGCGGAGCCGATCCGGTTATTTCTCAATCCAGATAAGGGTACTGACTGATTATTGACATAAGTCACGGAGGACGAAGCCTTACGTCAGTTTCGGCAAGAGCAAGATCGCCAGGATGTTCAGCGCAGGCAACTTCAGCCGCAACCCGATGTACGGCTGCCATTGCTGAGCGACACCCATGCCTCTGTCACACTCCCTGAGTCTGAATCGCCCTGTTTTGAAATCCATAATATCCGCTTTGCCGTGGCTGGTGCCGGTCATCAGGACTGGGATTGGCTGGCGCAGCATATTCAATTACCTGAAGACACGCATCCCGTACTGGGTCGCTGTTTGGGTGCTCAGGGCATAGGCGCCATCATGGCCCGTATGCAGCAAGCGGTGGTGCAGCAGGGTTGGACGACCACACGTATCATTGCTCCGCCGCAAGATCTCTCTCAAGGGGAGTTGCAGTTGCAGGTGCTGGAAGGTGTCGTGCGCCAAATCCGTTTTGCAGACGGGCATGGCCAGCGTGCTACTCGCTTCAATACCTTGCCAGTGCGGGAAGGTGATGTGCTTAACCTGCGTGATCTTGAGCAAGGTTTAGAAAACTTTAAGCGCGTACCCACCGTGTCGGCGGACATTGCCATTGAGCCAGGTGCCCAGCCTGGAGAAAGTGATCTGCTGATTCGCCATACCCAGGCGTTTCCTTTCCGAGTGCATGCCTCGGTAGATGACTCAGGCAGCTCTACTACCGGTAAATACCAAGGGTCGCTGACACTCAGCTATGACAACTGGTGGACCTTGAGTGATCTGTTCTACATCACCTGGCAGTCTGAACTCGGTGGCAAAGATGCTGGCGAACGGGGTAATGCTGGCCATAGCCTGCATTATTCAGTGCCATGGGGATACAACTTACTGTCACTGAACAGTTCCAGCAGCAAATATCACCAATCGGTGGCTGGAGCCTTTCAGAACTATCTGTATTCGGGTCAGAGTGAACAGCATGATGTACAGCTATCGCGCATTATTCAGCGTGACCAGGCGGGTAAAACCACCGCCACGCTGCGTGCGTTTCACCGCCGTTCACGCAACTACATAGATGACACCGAAATTGAAGTACAACGGCGCGCAGTCTCTGGAATTGACATGAGTCTGGGACATCGTCGCAGTTGGGGTCAAGGGCAGTGGGAGGCGACCCTCACGTACCGACAGGGCATCAATGCCTGGGGGGCTTGTCAGCCCCGGAAGAAGTCTTTGGCGAAGGCACGGCAAGCATGCGGCTGTGGTTGCTTGATGCCAGCTTGAGCGCACCTTTTCATCTGGGCAGCCAGCCCTGGAACTATCACAGCCGCTTACGTGCGCAATGGCACCAAACCCGGCTTACACCCCAAGACAGATTTTCAATTGGTGGTCGCTACAGCGTGCGAGGGTTTGATGGTGACCGCGTACTCAGTGCTGAAAGCGGTCTGTTTCTGCGCAATGAGATTTCTACCCAACTGGGCGTCAGCCCCTACAGCGTTTACCTGGGCCTGGATCTGGGACATGTGAGCGGCCCTTCTACCGAGCAACTGGTGGGGAATCAATTGGCCGGTGCAGTGGTGGGCTTACGCTCCTACTGGAACACTGGCCGGGTGCAAAGCAGTCTGGACCTGTTTGTGGGGCAGCCGGTCTCTAAGCCCGATGGCTTTATCACCGCGAAGTCGGTGTTTGGATTTAGCTTGAATACACAATTTTAAAGGATTAAGCCATGAACAGAATCCGCTACCGACTTGTTCTGAACGTTTTACGTGGGTGTATCACCGCACTGGGTTTGAGTGTGCTAGCGGGTTCCTTGGCTCAGGCTCAAATCATTGCCGACCCTACGGCCCCTGGCAACCAGCGTCCCAATATATTGGCAACACCCAATGGTGCACCGCTTGTTAATATTCAAACCCCCAGTGCGGCGGGGGTAAGCCGCAACACCTACAAACAGTTTGACGTCAACGCTGAGGGCGTGGTGCTCAACAACAGCCGCACCAATGCACAAACTCAACTGGGTGGCTGGGTACAGGGTAACCCCTGGCTGGCCAAAGGTGAGGCGCGGGTCATCCTTAATGAGGTTAACAGTAGTAATCCCAGTCAACTGAAAGGCTTTATTGAAGTCGGTGGACGGCGGGCGGAAATCATCATTGCCAACCCCGCGGGTATCCAGGTCGACGGAGCCGGGTTCATCAACGCCAACCGCGCCACCCTGACCACCGGTACAGCCATTATGAATGGTGGCAGCCTGGATGGTTTCAGGGTGCAGCGCGGCACTGTGCGTATTGATGGGGCTGGGTTGAATGCCAGTTTAACTGACTATACCGGCATACTGGCACGCGCCATTGAAGTGAATGCCAGTATCCATGCGCAACAGCTGGATTTGGTTACCGGCGATAACACCGTTAACCGACGTGCCGGTAACACCCAGGTTGAAGCCAGTGATACACATAACAGCGGCGAAGTACCGCTCTTTGCCTTGGATGTGAGTGAACTGGGTGGCATGTATGCCGGGCATATTCGCCTGGTCGGTACTGAAGCGGGAGTTGGGGTGCGCCACCACGGCACGCTGGCGGCGAGTGTGGGCGACATTCATGTTGATGCCAATGGCTGGCTCAGCTCGGCGGGTAGCATCACAGCCCAGCAGGGTAGTGTGAGCATCCATACGGCCGCCGGGCAACAGCACACAGGTCAGGTGTTGGCGGCGGGTAATCTCACGCTGCACGCAGGTACACAAGATGGCTCTGAACCGGCCGAAAACCTGAATAATAGTGGTATATTGGGTGCTGGATTAGCGCTGAACATCCAGGCCAGTGATGTTAACAACACCGGCCAGATCGATGCCCGGCGTCTGGATGTAACCGCGACCAACCTGCATAACGAGGGTGATATCTGGCAAAGCGGGTCGCAATCCATAGACGTGCAAACCGCCGCACTCATTAACGAAGCCGGAGGTGTTATTGGCGCGGTGGAATTCACGAGCTCTGAACCTGAGCCTGAACCTGAACCCGCTCCGGATCTGGAACCAGCCCCAGAACCTGTTCCTGCACCCGAGCCTGCTCCTGCACCAGAACCCTCACCCGATCCAGCCCCAGCCCCTGTTGCTTTGGCCAGCGGCCTGATTAGCGTGAGCGGCACGCTCAGCAACAATGCCGGGGCCACGCTGGCCGCGGCGGGTGATTTGAACCTGAGCACCACGCAAACACTGAACAATGCCGGCTACATTCGTACGCAAACCCTGCAAGCCAGCGGGCAGCATTTCGAGAACACCCAGGGCACCTTGTACGCCCCGCAACTGCATGTGCAGGTCGATAACTTGACCCTCAGCGGCGGCAGGGTGATTGCCAATAACGCCAACCTGAGCAGCACTGAGTCTATCCTGGCGCCGGGTGCACAGCTCTACACGCAGGTGCTCAATCTCCATGCCGGGAATCTGCACAATGCTGGTGATATTCAGTCGGCCGCTAGCGCGCAGATGGATGTGGCCGACCTTTTCAGCAATACGGGCCGTATAGCGGTTGTCAATGATTTCACCCTCCAGGTGGGTAGCTTAAACAACACTGGTGGTCAGGTGTTAGCTGGCAAGGATCTATCAATTACCGCGCAATGGGCGATTAATAACAGCCATGGCACTCTAAACGCCCAAGGTGCGCTTACGCTGCAAGACAGCGTTCTCCTTCCCAGTCAACGTAACCTGGTCATTACTAATACCAGTGGTCAGCTTGTCGCTAACAGCAGCCAGGCGGTCAACAGCGCGGTGAACATCAGCGCTAAAACCCTGAGCCTGGATGGCACCCTGCACAGTGGCGGCAATATGGTGCTGGATCTGGTGGGTGACTTGAGTACCGCCGACGCCAGCAGGTGCGTGCTGGCGGCGATTTGAGCCTGCAGCTCCATGACGGACAATTCAGCAATGCAGGGCAGTGGCAAGCCGGACAAAACCTTAGCCTGCATGCCGAGCATATTAACAACCAAGTCAGCGGCGAACTGCTGAGTCTGGGTACTACAACACTGGATACCCGCCAAAACAGCCTTGGTGCGGTGACCAACCGGGGGTTGATCGACGGTGCCGATACCCGCATCAGCAGCTACAACGTGAACAATCTGGGCACCGGACGACTCTATGGTGATCGCATCGCCATTGCGGCCCATACACTCAGCAACGCTGAAGAAGTCCTTGAAGGCCAAACAACGGCTGCCACTATCGCTGCGCGGGAGCGTCTTGATATTGGTGCCCAATACATCATCAACCGTGAGGGTGCGCTGCTCTTCAGCGCCGGGGAACTGGCCATAGGCGGTGCACTGGATGCCAACTACCGTGCCATCGTGGACGGCAGCGCTAACGCGATCACACTTAACAATAACAGCGCCACAATCGAAAGCCTGGGTAATATGGCGCTGGCTGCCGACACGCTGCGCAATACCAATGAGCATTTTGAGATCACACTGGGCGTCATTGATGGTCCGCGCACGATTACCCTGATTCGGCCCAGTGGCAGCAGCGCTCGCATCCCCACCAGCAACCTGCGGACCTATAGGTGGAGCCGTGCCTGGGGTTACCGCTACCTGACCGACCCAGACCCGGAGCCCCTCGCTGTGACTGTCCTGGGCCAAACGCCTATTCCTGGTGTGGGCGATGTGACCTGTACCGACATTGACGATGATGACACCTGTACGCGCGTGCCAGGGGCCGACTATCCCCATACCGATCCAGCCTGGGCTTATTTTGGCCTTACGCCTCCGGCGCCCGAACCCATACCACCCACCCTGTCAGCACCGGTAGCACCACAAGCACCCGATGAATCTGGCGCTGACAGTTGCGAAGCGGGTGCTGGCTTTGACCAGAGCGCTTGCGATGCGCATCAACAAGCCCAGGCAACCTATGACCAGGCCCTGGCGGCGTACCAGATAGAACAGACCGCCTACACCGACGCCTGGGCGCAGTACGAAGCTGACAACGATGCCTGGGATGGCACCTATGAGGTACTGTACGACACCTTGGATGACAAAATCACCGCCTACAATCGCCAGTTTGCCGGGCGAAACATCACCCGCTGGACCCAATACAATATCAAGCGTACCGAGCATGAAAGCCAGGTGACCTCGAGTGCTCCAGGCAGATCATCGCCGGTGGTCACCTGAGTCTGCGCGGACAAGACCTGCTCAACGACAAAAGCCGCATCCTGGCGGGTCAAAGCCTGCAGGGCGATGTGGATAATCTGGAGAACCGCCAGGCCCTGGGCCAGAATGTGGTCAAGGTGACGGGTACCACCCAGTCAAGCTGGACCTATCGCAAGCGTGGAGGAAAGTTACGAACCGGTAGTAAACATACCTACCGCGAATTCTCAGGCACAGTGCCTACAATCCCGCCGACGTAGTCACCACCATCAGCCTCGATGTGAGCGAGGTGAAGCAAAACGTCGCCTCCGCAGGCAGCGGCACTAGCTTGGCGGACAAAACGACCCTTGGCAGCCTTAATACGACGGATAGTGGGAACGCACACAGCACGGCCGAGATACTGGCCGCTCAGGTGGGTACTACAACCGGCGCCCCTGCCTGATACTGCCCAACAGCAGCCTCTTCAAGGTAGTTCCAGGCAGCAACGCCCACTATCTGGTGGAAACCGATCCCCGTTTTGCCAGCTACCGCCAATGGCTTAGCAGCGACTACCTGCTGCAAGCCCTGTCGATGGATCCCGCCCATACCCAAAAACGCCTGGGCGACGGCTTTTATGAACAAAAACTCATCCGTGAACAAGTGGCTGCGCTGACCGGTTACCGCTTTTTGGGTGATTACAGCAGTGATGAACAGCAATACCAGGCACTCATGACCGCCGGTGCCACCTTCGCCCAAGACCACCAGCTACGCCCTGGTATTGCCCTGTCGGCCGCACAAATGGCTCAGCTCACCAGCGATATCGTCTGGCTGGTGACACAAACTGTGCAACTGCCTGATGGCACCACAACCACGGCACTGGTACCTAAAGTCTATCTATCCCCCCGTCAAGGTGACCTGGCCGCCAGCGGGCAGCTGTTTAGTAACAACGCTACCACGGGCACCCTGATCAGTGCCCGCGATATTGATCTGGCGCTCGCGGGTGATTTGAACAACAGCGGCACGATAGCGGGGCGTAAACTGGTTGATATCAGTGCGCAAAACATGGCCAACAGTGGCCTTATTCAGGGTGATATCACCCTGCTCACCGCCGAGCAAGACATCACCCTTGATGGTGGCCGCGTGGCTGCCGAGCGCGGCATGGCCATCCATGCCGGTCGCGATCTCCGGGTTGAAACCACCACCGACAGTGGCAGCAACCAGGCTGGGGGCAATAGCTTCAGCACAGTGGCATAGATCGTATCGCCGGTTTATATGTCAGCGGGCCCGACGCGGTGCTGCTGGTCAGTGCGGGAGCTGTTTCATACCCTGCGCATCGAAGGCAATAAGGCTACCCATCGGTTCAGAACCCAGCATAAAGAGGCGATTCAAGGCTTGAAAGTGGCCCGGCA
>NZ_JRLB01000117.1 GCF_000764495.1 Nitrincola sp. A-D6 | reverse complement strand
CCCGCATATACTGACTTTCAACCTAATAACCCAACTTTACATCGATCTGGCACGCACCCTGCTTACATTCCTTTCCGGAACATTTTATAACCAGAAATAAATAACTAGTCGACCTTTTGGTACGTCTATGACTGTGTTTTAAGCCGCCCCAATAACCTTTCCGAGGATTGACCTATGGATGAGCTTCAAACCCCTTCCCTTGCAGAGCTACATGCTCTGATCGAAATGACCAACACCTTAAACATGGAGATTTTCTACTGGTGGTGTACCGCCTTGATGATACTGATCCACGCCGGATTTCTCTCTTATGAAATTGGCGCATCGCGCCTTAAAAACGCCCTGGCTGCCGGGGTTAAAAATATTCTCGCTTTCGCACTGATCATACCGGTTGTTTACCTGATCGGCTGGGCGATCTACAACGCCTTTCCGGATGGACTGGTGCCAAGAATGGACGCCTTCTTGGGCGCTATGCCCTGGAGCCAATCAATGGGACCTAACATCCAGGACAATGCCACCGGCATTTTCTGGGGGGCGTTTGCACTGTTTGCCGCAACTACTGGCTCTATTTTTTCTGGCGCTATTATTGAACGTGCTCGTGTCAGCGCCTTCCTGATTCTGACACTAGTGCTTGGTGGCGTCCTCTGGCTTCTGGCAGCTGCCTGGGGCTGGCACCCGGAAGGCTGGCTGACGGTAAAATGGGGTTACCATGATGTCGGCGCTGCAGGTGTCGTACACATGGTCGCCGGCTTTTTTGCACTGGCGGTGGTCATTAATCTGGGACCGCGTATCGGACGCTTCAATAACGACGGCTCGGTCAATCCCATCGTGGGCCATAGCATGCCAATGAGCATCGTTGGATTGATGCTCATTATTGTTGGTTTTTTTGGCTTTCTCGGCGGTTGCATTATTTACAACGAAGGCGCGCAGTGGATCAATATTTACGGTCAGCCGACAACCCTGTCCGCCTTTTCTTTTAACACCCTCATGGGATTTGCCGGTGGCGTTGTCGGTGCTTACCTGGTCAGCCGTGAACCTTTCTGGATGATGTCTGGTGGCCTGGTCGGCATTATTTCGGTTGCTCCTGGCCTGGACCTCTACCACCCGGGACTGGCTTACCTGATCGCTCTGGGTGTTGGATGCCTGGCGCCTATGGTTAATCAGCTATTGCTACGCTTTCGCATTGATGATGCGGTGGGTGCATTTGCCGTTCACGGCTTTGCCGGATTCGCCGGACTACTGATCAGTGGCGTGTTTCTCAGCGGTTATCCCAATATGGAAGGTATGGCCGATATCAGCTTTACCGGCCAGCTGGTCGGTGCCATCGTTATGGCCTCACTGGGGTTCATTCCAGGCTACCTGCTCTCTTACCTGCTAAAGCAGGCTGGTATGCTGCGTGTTCCCGCACAGGCTGAAGAGCGTGGACTGGATTTGACCGAGGTGCCAGCTCAGGCTTATCCCGAATGGGCTGCAATGCATGGACAAGCTCCCGTTACCCGCTTCGAGAACAGCAGTTCGACAACCTCTATCCCTATGGAAAATAAACTTGCCTGAACCAGCAGACAGATGATCGCTGGTCAAACTATTAATTAAGAGGATTTACTATGAGTCTAACTACATTTGAAGGCGCCAGCGCCGTATTCACCTTCTTCGACAAACCCGTGATACTGGGTCTGATTACCCTCGGTGTTGCCGCCGCTGTTATCCTGGTAGTGATCGCGAGTGCGGTACACGAAAAAAACAGCTTTAGCAGTCCAATGGATCCGTTGAAAAACCGCTAACTGTCGGTTCACTGGCAGCTCTCTCAGGAGAGCGAGCTGCCAGTACCCGGATATATCCTCATCACAACAAATTACAACAGCCTTTAACTATCGTCATCTTCATCATCAGCTTCCATACCCAGCTCTTTAATCTTGCGGGTCAGCGTATTGCGCCCCCAACCCAACAACTCAGCAGCATCACGCTTGCGACCTGCTGTGTGTTTAAGCGCAACCTCTATCATTGCCTGCTCAAACGCTGGAAGTGCTTCATTAAGAATTGATTTGCGTCCGCGAACCAACTGCTGATCAGCCCAATTACGTAACAACTGATCCCAACTACCACCCACTGGATGGTTGATTTCCGGACGATCCAATAACTCGGGTGGTAAATCTGAAATCAACACTTCTCTACCCGAGGCCATCACCGTTAACCAGCGACAGGTATTCTCCAGTTGCCGAACATTACCTGGCCAGGGTAGATCACAGATGAACTCTTCAGTATCTGACTTAAGTGTTTTCGGTTCCACGCTGAGCTCTTCTGCTGAACGAGCCAGAAAATAGCGCGCCAGTCGTGGAATATCTTCACGTCGCTGCGACAACCTGGGAATATGAATGCGGATGACATTTAAGCGATGAAACAAATCTTCACGAAAACGCCCCTCCTGCACCAGCGTTTCAAGATTCTGATGGGTTGCCGCGATAATACGCACATCTACCTTAACCGGCGTATGACCCCCTACCCGATAAAACTCGCCATCAGCCAAAACTCGCAGTAAACGCGTTTGAGTATCTGCTGGCATATCCCCAATTTCATCCAGAAATAGCGTCCCGCCATCGGCCTGCTCAAAACGCCCGCGCCTCGCGGCAGCGGCACCGGTGAAGGCCCCTTTTTCATGACCAAACAGTTCTGATTCAATCAGATCTTTGGGGATGGCTGCCATATTGAGTGGAATAAACGGATGCGCCACACGCGGACTATGTCGATGCAGAGCATGCGCGACTAGCTCTTTACCCGTCCCGGAGTCGCCATTGATCAGCACGGTAATATTTGATTGTGACAAGCGCCCGATAGCACGAAACACTTCCTGCATGGCAGGCGCTTCACCAATGATTTCTGCTGTATCCGCTTCAATCAGATCAGGGGTTTTTTCCCGCCGCTCATGGGCATGTTCTACCGCTCTTGCAACCAGCGCAACCGCATCATCGACATCAAAGGGCTTAGGCAGGTATTCAAAAGCACCGCCACGGTATGATGCTACAGCACTATCCAGATCAGAATGTGCTGTCATAATAATGATCGGCAGATCTGGATAGTCAACATGGATACGCTCCAGCATCTCCAATCCATCTATTCCCGGCATACGTATGTCACTGATAATGGCATCAGGTTGTTCCTGCGACAGTTTTTTCAGTAACTGATCTGCACTTTCGAAAATAGCAGTCTTCAGACCGGCTGAGCTTAAGGCTTTATCAAGCACCCAGCGTATCGAACGGTCATCATCAACCACCCAGACATTACCGCTTGTATTCATGATCCTGCTCCAGTGGTATTAGTAAGTTAAATCGTGTCTGACCTGGCTCTGTAGTGCACTCTATAAGCCACGGTGTCGGTTAATGATGGACTGTGCAATTGACAAGCCCAAGCCTGAACCTTCAGCACGCCCGGTAACCATCGGATAAAAAATTGAGGAGGCAAGCTCATCCGGAATACCTGGACCGTTATCAACTATTTCGATTGAACACACTAACCTATGCCTTTCTGTACCCAGCGTCATCTGTCGCAGAGCACGTGTTTTAATCGTGATAGACGGGTTTTCAGTAGCTGACTCATGCAGTGCTTGCATAGCATTACGGACAATATTAAGAATGGCCTGAATCAACTGCTCTTTATCCCCAGAGAATTCCGGAATACTCGGATCATAATCTCGCGTTAAGCTAATTTTCTCTTCAGATTCAGCTCTGACCAAGTGGCAGACACGCTCCAGGATGGCATGAATATTAACCATCTCCAGGTGTGGCAACTTATGCGGGCCGAGCAAACGATCAACTAAATTACGTAACCGGTCCGCTTCATCTATGATCACACGTGTGTAATCGTGCAAATCAACATCTGTAAGCTCACGCTCCAATAGCTGTGCGGCTCCGCGAATCCCACCCAAGGGATTTTTGATCTCATGCGCAAGCCCTCTGACTAATGAGCGAGCTGTAGCATGGCGGGACAAAAGCTCTTCTTCTCTTTCAATACGCAGTAACCGATCTCTTGCCTGAACTTCCAGCAACAACCCCAATGACGGTGACAAATTAACACTATAGTCAATCAGCAGTTCCTGCCCCATCGCATTCATCAGGCGGGCTTCGCGTTTACTGTATGGATGCGATGTGGTTAACGCATCACGCATCAACTCCAGATCCTCTTCACTAAACACTAACCACTCATATACAGCCTTACCTTTTAAACGACGTATGGATGCCTGCAGCAACATTTCCGCTGCTGGGTTCATATAGATTATAAACAGCTGATTATCGAGCAGAATCACTGAAGTAGTCAGGTTATCCAGTATCTGCTGATAAATCGTTTTTATGGGCATGAAACATCTCCTCTTGCATTGTTATAGCAAGAAAGGTGCCACTTAAATGACCCCTTACGATCCAAATAAGTGCAGTGTCTACGGGTTTTTCAACCACTCTACCATCAAACAATGCACAAACAGTGCACCAATTCTGTGCACTTGTGATTTTTTAGCACAGTGAGCTGCGTTGTAAAGGGGCAAAAAAAAACCCCCTAGCGGAGGTTTTTTTTAGCTGGGTTAAACCTTGCTAGTCTTAAACAGAGTAGTAAAGGTCAAACTCAACAGGGTGAGTTGTCATGTTGACGCGCTCAACTTCGGCACGTTTCAGCTTGATGTAAGCATCCAGCATATCTTTGGAGAACACACCGCCTTTAGTCAGAAACTCATGATCAGCTTCCAGGTTATCCAAAGCTTCAGTCAAGCTGGATACCACAGTCGGGATCTGCTTAGCTTCTTCTGGTGGCAGGTCATACAAATCTTTATCGGCAGGGTCGCCAGGATGAATCTTGTTCTGGATACCATCAATACCTGCCATCAACAAGGCTGCAAAGCACAGGTAGGGGTTAGCCGCTGGATCAGGGAAACGTGCTTCAACACGACGTGCCTTCGGCGTTGTAGTGTAAGGAATACGCAGTGATGCAGAACGGTTACGCGCTGAATAAGCCAGCATAACAGGTGCTTCGAAGCCAGGAACCAAGCGCTTATAGGAGTTGGTTGATGGGTTACACAGTGCATTCAATGCTTTAGCGTGTTTAATGATACCACCGATGTAGTAAAGTGCGGTATCGCTTAAACCACCGTAGCCATCACCCGCAAAGACGTTTTTGCCATCTTTGTTCATAGACAGGTGAACGTGCATACCAGAACCATTATCACCAACCAGAGGCTTAGGCATAAAGGTAGCGGTTTTACCATAAGCGTGCGCTACGTTGTGTACGCAGTACTTAAGTATTTGTACTTCATCAGCTTTTTTAACCAGGGTGTTACCACGCACACCAATTTCACACTGACCGGCTGTGGCCACTTCGTGATGGTGTACTTCAATGGTTAAGCCCATAGCTTCCATCGCATCACACATCGCCGCACGGAGATCATGCAGAGAGTCGATCGGCGGCACTGGGAAGTAACCACCTTTCACGCGCGGGCGGTGACCAGTATTACCACCTTCAATCTTATGGCTTGATGCCCAAGAGGCTTCTTCAGAGCTGATCGTATAACCACAGCCACCGATATCAGCATGCCAGTTAACTTCATCAAATACGAAGAATTCAGGTTCTGGGCCAAGCATCGCTGTATCAGCAATACCGGTAGAGGCCAGATACTGTTCTGCACGCAGTGCGACAGAGCGCGGATCACGATCATAACCCTGACCGGTGGCTGGCTCTACGATATTGCAGCGAACAATAATAGTTGAGGCTTCAGTAAAAGGATCGAGTACGGATGCAGAGTCATCCGGCATGAGAATCATGTCAGATTCGTTGATACCCTTCCAGCCGGCGATGGAAGAACCATCAAACATTTTACCTTCTTCAAAGAAGGAATCACCCATATCAGAAACAGGGATGGTTACGTGCTGTTCTTTACCCTTGAAATCAGTAAAGCGCATATCAACCCATTTCGCATTGTGTTCTTTAATCAGATTCAGAGTATGCTCTGACATAGGACTCTCCTACCTTTTTGATCTACATGAATTTGCCGAAAGCCGGATCTACCGGAGTTCTATCCAGCACGACTGCTTAATATTTACCAAGCAAACCTCGTGCCATTTCGTCAGAGCCACCTATTTACGGCATGGAGAGTGATAAACACCCCCACACACCCGCCAATCATGCATTGTTTTGGTGCATTACTGCATTGGCAAGCACAGAAATGGTGCATTTATACAATTGGGGTTCTGATAGTGTGCACTGACTTGTTTATACTACGCCAAAGCGTGAAATCTTGCGCTATCGCAGTGCACCATTTAGAAAATAAACACTGCACAAACTTTCATCGATTGTTCGGCGTTACTGGCGTATAATACTGCGCTTTACCAAGAAACCTGGAACACACTTGTGATCGAAGACCTCAGAAACATTGCCATTATCGCGCACGTCGACCATGGCAAAACCACACTAGTGGACAAGCTCATGCAGCAGTCAGGCACCCTGACTCGTCGCGATGAAAGTGCAGAACGCATCATGGACTCCAATGACCAGGAGCGTGAGCGTGGTATTACCATTCTGGCCAAAAACACGGCCATCAAGTGGAATGGCTACCGTATCAACATAGTAGACACACCGGGACACGCCGACTTTGGTGGCGAGGTTGAACGTGTACTCTCTATGGTAGATTCCGTTCTGCTGCTGGTAGATGCGGTTGACGGCCCTATGCCTCAGACCCGCTTCGTCACCCAGAAAGCCTTTGCTCAAGGCCTGCATCCGATTGTCGTTATCAACAAAGTAGATCGCCCCGGCGCCCGACCTGATTGGGTTATGGACCAGGTGTTTGATCTGTTTGACAACCTCGGAGCTACTGATGAACAGCTCGACTTCCCGGTTGTTTATGCGTCAGCCCTGAATGGCATCGCCGGTCTCGACCATGAAGATATGGCCGAGGATATGACGCCGCTGTTTGAAGCGATCATCAAGCATGTACATCCGCCACGTGTTGATCCCGACGGTCCACTGCAGATGCAGATTTCCGCACTGGATTACAACAGCTATGTCGGTGTTATCGGTGTGGGGCGTATCACTCGTGGACGCCTGAAAACCAATACCCAGGTCAAAGTCATTGACAGTCATGCAGGCCTGCGCTCCGGTCGCGTACTGCAGATTATGGGTTACCATGGCCTCGAACGTGTCGAAATAACAGAAGCTGAAGCAGGTGACATCGTTTGTATCACGGGCCTGGAGCAGCTCAATATTTCTGATACCCTGTGTGATCCGAACTGCGTTGAAGCCCTGCCTGCCTTATCTGTTGATGAGCCGACAGTCTCCATGACCTTCCAGGTCAATGACTCACCCTTTGCTGGCCAGGAAGGTAAGTTTGTTACCAGTCGTAACATCAAAGAGCGTCTGGAACGTGAGCTAATTCATAACGTTGCGTTACGTGTAGAGCCAGGTGAAACACCTGAGAAGTTCAAAGTATCGGGTCGTGGCGAACTGCATCTATCTGTTCTGATTGAGTCCATGCGTCGTGAAGGCTTCGAGCTGGGCGTTTCCCGTCCCGAAGTTATTCAGAAACTCATTGATGGCGAAATCCGAGAGCCCTATGAACTGGTCATGCTGGACGTTGAAGAACAGCACCAGGGATCAGTCATCGAAGAGCTGGGTAAACGTAAAGGCGACATGACCAACATGGAAGTGGATGGTAAAGGCCGCATACGTGTGACCTTCATGATTCCATCCCGTGGCTTGATCGGTTTCCGCAGTCAGTTTATGACCATGACATCCGGCACCGGCATCATGACCTCTGTTTTTGATCATTACGGCCGCGTCAAAGACGGCGATATGGGTGAGCGTCAGAACGGTGTACTGGTCTCCATGGTTAATGGCAAGGTACTCGGCTTTGCGCTGTTTAACCTGCAGGAGCGTGGCCGCTTGTTCTTGCCGCCTAACGTTGAAGTCTATGAAGGCATGGTCATAGGTATTCACAGCCGTTCCAACGATCTGGTGGTCAACCCCACCAAGGGCAAGCAGCTGACCAACGTGCGCGCGTCTGGTACGGATGAAAACATCGTACTGACGCCTCCAGTTAAGTTCTCACTGGAACAAGCGCTCGACTTTATTGAAGATGATGAGTTGGTAGAAGTCACGCCAAACAGCATCCGCATACGTAAAAAGCTCTTGAAAGAGAATGAGCGTAAGCGCAATAAAAAGTAAGACTTGCTAAACTAAGGGCAGCCTCCGGGCTGCCTTTTTTTTAAGTGAAATTTTAAGCACCTCTGGAGCTATCGAGCATGCGCGCCCTCTACCCTGACATCACACCTTATGCCGAACATCGACTTGATGTAGATAGTATTCACCAGATTTACGTGGAAGAAAGTGGTAACCCGCAAGGCATCCCAGTGATATTTATCCATGGCGGCCCAGGTGGTGCAACCTCACCGACACACCGGAGTTTTTTCAACCCGAACCACTACCGTATCATCCTGTTTGACCAGCGCGGCTGTGGGCACTCAACACCGCACGCCAGCCTGGAGAACAACACCACCAGCGATCTGATCAATGACATGGAGACGATACGCCGGCACCTGGGGATAGAACAGTGGCTGCTGTTTGGGGGCTCCTGGGGCTCAACGCTGGCACTGGCCTATGCACAAGCACATCCTGGCAAGGTTAGTGGCATGATTCTGCGCGGTATATTTCTGTGTCGGCAACAGGATATCCATTGGTTTTATCAACAGGGTGCCAGTGCTATCTTCCCGGATTACTGGGCTGATTTCCTTCAACCTATTCCGGATGCCGAACAGCATGATCTGCTCAGTGCCTATTATCAGCGACTCACGGCGGATAATGAAATCGCACGTATGGCCGCAGCCAAAGCCTGGTCTATCTGGGAGGGTCGCTGCTCCACTCTGCACCCGAATACCGATATCGCCGCACACTTTGGTGAGCCCCATGTCGCCTTGGCCATGGCACGCATCGAGGCGCATTACTTTATGAATGGCTGTTTTATGCGCCCCGGACAACTCCTGGATGATGCATATAAACTGCGGGACATCCCTATAACTCTGATTCATGGCCGTTATGATATGGTCTGTCCTATTGAGCAGGCCTTTGCACTCTACCGGCAATTACCCCATGCTGAATTCAACATCATCCGTGATGCAGGTCATTCAGCCTTCGAGCCAGGCATCACCGATAATCTGATTCGTGCAACCGATCGTTTTGCCAACCAAAGAGCCTGAGGATGAAAGGATTAATACAGCGCGTTGCCCATGCCAGGGTTGATGTTGCAGGCCAATGCTGCGGAGAGATAGGTCCGGGAATTTTACTGCTACTGGGCGTGGAAAAGCAGGACACGCCTGAAGCGGCGGATAAACTGCTGCAAAAAATACTCAATTACCGTATTTTTTCTGACCAGGATGGCAAAATGAATCTCAGCCTGCAACAGACCCGCCAAGGCTTGTTGATTGTGTCTCAGTTCACGCTGGTAGCCGATACCCGCAAAGGACTAAGACCCGGTTTTTCACAAGGCGCAACACCGGCCTTGGGTGAGCAACTCTATGAGCATTTTGTCCAGCAGGCAACGACCCTGCACAACCCAGTCGCTTCGGGACAGTTTGGCGCCAATATGCAGGTCAGCCTGTGTAATGATGGGCCGGTCACTTTTCTACTGCAAAGTTGAAATTGATACGCATCGACTACCTGACTCATCGGACAGTTTACTGTAGAATTCCCGCCCTGTTTTAGCCTTTGGTCTAATTAACTCTTTTATCAAATCAACCCTGGAATTCACAACTATGAGTTCACCCAAAGTTTGGACCCATAAAGGGACCTTTTTGTTGGCAGCCGTAGGTTCTGCTGTTGGCCTCGGAAACCTCTGGCGCTTCCCCTACCTGACTGGTGAAAACGGTGGTGGCGCCTTTATTCTCGTGTATGCGCTGACCATAGCCCTGGTTGGGATACCCATTCTGATTGCCGAATCACTACTGGGTCGCGCCAGCCGCAAAAGTCCAATCATGGGCATGCAATATCTGACTGAATCGCACAACACCAGTCGCAACTGGCGTGCTATCGGCTGGATGGGAGCCTTTGCGGCATTTATTATTCTGAGCTTTTATTCCGTCATTGCCGGTTGGGCAATACACTATGCGGGCCTGATGTTTTCCGGCTCCATGGTGGGAGCCGATGCGGATACCATTAGCGAATCATTCGGAACACTACTCGCCTCACCTGGCTTGCTGTTGATTTACCATACCCTGTTTATCCTCGCATCGGGTCTGATCGTTGGCATGGGCATCCACAAGGGCATTGAAAGCGGCCTGAGGTTTATGATGCCTGCGCTCTTCATCATTTTGATGATCGTGTTGGGTTATGGTGTCATTGCTGGTGATGCTGGCGCGGCCATGCGCTTCTTATTTACCTTCAACCTCAGCGACTTAAGTCTGGAAGGCTGGCTACAGGCTATGGGTCAATCCTTCTTCACCCTGAGCCTGGGTATGGGTGCCATCATGGCTTACGGCGCATATATGTCCAGTGAAGCCTCATTGACCCGCACTGCCATTTCCATTGCTTTTGTCGATACAGCTATCGCTCTGTTGGCGGGTATAGCGATCTTCTCACTGGTATTTGGTAGTGGTTTAGAAGCCGGTCAAGGTCCAGGATTGATGTTTGTCACTCTGCCGATAGCCTTTTCTGAACTCCCTGCTGGCTGGCTGATTGGCGGTGTATTTTTTATTCTGGTGATCGGTGCTGCGCTAACCTCTGCTATCTCTCTGGTTGAGCCAGTTGCTGCTTACCTGGTTGAACGCTTTGGTATGAGTCGTCCGGTTGCCGTTAGCATTATGATTGTGCTTTGCTGGTTGCTGGGTTTATTGACTGTATTCAGCTTCAATATCTGGTCAGAAGATAGCTTCAGTCATCGACTCTTTGGCCGCTCGCCCTTTGATGTACTGGAATTCATTACCAATATTCTGATGCCACTGGGTGGCCTGCTGATTGCACTTTTTGCTGGCTGGGCATTAAGCCGACAGGAAGTATTGCGTGAGATGGCAACCAATGAAAACTGGTTCAGCCTTTGGCAGTTCCTGGTGCGTTTTGTCGCACCCACTGCCGTAGCCTTTGTCTTCCTGCGTACCATTCCGCAGATTGATGGTTACCTGATACCGGCGCTGGGATCCGTGCTGTTGATTGGTGCGTTTACAGCTGGAAGAACCTTTGTTCAACGTCGTTGAATATGAGTGAAAACTAAAAAGCAGGCTTTAATAGCCTGCTTTTTTTATTTACAGAACTACAGATCAAGCTCGCTCTGAACAGGCTGGCGGTGCTGTAGAAAAAACAGCACACTACCATAAAGAACTAACACATACCCCAGTAGCTCCAACCCTTCCTGCACAGCATTTTTCACTAACGCAGGAGCCTCAACATTCGCACCCGCATCCAGAATCGCTTCCCAAAACGAACCCGTGCCAAAAACACGGCTAAAAAACAATACAACCGCCAAACCCGCTAAAATATAGGCAAAAGGGACAGAACGGGTTGCCTCTGCCATGGCAGGCACCACACTTTTTCTAAACAATGCCGCCAGGGCAAACGTCAGTAACACCACGCAAGCTACCGGATATTTCCAAAAACCATGGCTGATCTTGTCAAACAGGTAATCCAGTTCACGCAAAAACATCGACAAAAACAAACCCGCAACAAGTAACAGAAAGCCACGTTGCGATGGTAGTTTAATCACCATCGTATACATCAACAGGGTCGATAGAAGTAACGCTGATCCCTGACTAATTTCAGTGGCACTCAGCTCTGGCATACCATGTACGATAATTTCCACATCCAGCAATACCGCAACAGGGGCCCACAGCATCCCCAGCACCAGAATCAAAAAACTCAATGCCGCACGTTTAATTGCTCGAGCATCTCCAACAGCCATGCTTACACTCCTTTTTTCAACAATAGGCTATTGTCATCCAAGTAACCACGGCTGTCGAGTCTAGGAGGCTGTCCTAGCTTGTTTGCGCCTGGGTAAGCTTAGCCAATACCTTGCTTTCTTCAACCAACCGAAACCAGGTATCGGCTATCTGGTTATGTAGCTGACTGATATCAACCTGTATATCATCAATAAAGGCATGCAAGCTCTCAGGTTCAGAGGCCAGCAAGGAAACATCGGCTTGCATCAGATGCTGCAAGCAATGATCAGCTGCCGCAATCGCATTAGCTCCGCCTGGTAAGGTATCCAGCTCACGACTGATACGGGCAAAACAGCAAGCCACGGCGCGCGGAAAACGCTGATCCTGTAGCAGAAAACGCAACACATCCGGCCCGCGTACTCGCAAACGTACATGCTGGCGGTACATCTGGAATCCGGTCAGAGATTTCAGCACACTGACCCATTGCAGGGTTTCAAAGGGGGTAAAATCATCCGAATTGCGTGGCAATAAATTGTCTGAACGCACATCAATAATACGCGTGGTCATATCCGCACGCTCGATTTGCCGCCCCAACATCAGAAAAGTACGCGTCTGCGTATAGCTAAGTGTTCCGGCGATCATACCGTTGACCGCTTCACAACTGCGAATAACACGATTCAGGAAAGTATCCCGGTTACGCGACGTAATCCCGGACTCCACCTGACTGCTTATTGTCAGATAGAGCTGATTAACCTCTTCCCAAATACGCCGGGGCATAACATCCCGTGTGGTTCTAAGATTCTCACGCGCGGATGCCAACGACGAAATAATCGATCCACTGTAACGGCGATCACCACATAAAAAGCTCAGCACACTTTCTTCATCATGCTCTGAATAATACTTTTCAAATATATCTTCACTACCGCTAATTGTTACCAGAGTAGCCCAGCCCAGACGTGTGGCACGGGGAAAATCCAGCAACAAATGGCTATTTACACTGATCAGACGTGCGGTATCTTCTGCACGTTCAAGATAACGAGCTAACCAATACACATTTTCAGCAACTCTGGATAACATAGCTTAGCCCTCTCTCACATCAACAACCCAGGTGTCTTTACTACCACCCCCTTGCGACGAATTCACCACCAGAGACCCCTTGGTCAAGGCAACACGAGTCAACCCACCCATGGTCACATAAGTCGAATCACCACCAGATAGAATAAAGGGGCGCAAATCGATATGACGGGCTTCCATGGCATTACCACAAAGTGTCGGTGCTGTTGACAGTTTCAAGGTAGGTTGTGCCATATAGTTACGCGGGTCCGCCTTGATCAACTCGGCAAAGGCTTTGCGTTCACGCTTACTCGCATGGGGACCGATCAACATACCGTAACCACCCGACTCATTGGCGGGTTTAACCACTAGCTTATCCAGGTTGTTGAGCACATATTCGCGGTCTTTTTCAAGCATACACAAATAGCTTGGCACATTCGGTAGCAAGGGCTCCTGATCCAGATAGTAACGAATGATCTGTGGCACGAAGGCATACACGATCTTATCATCCGCCACCCCTGCACCTGGTGCATTGGCCAAAGCGACCTTACCCGCCCGCCAGGACCGCATCAGCCCAGGCACACCCAGGGTGGATTCCGGATTAAACACTTCCGGATCCAGAAACATATCATCGATGCGACGGTATATAACATCTACCTGCTGCAGCCCATTAACTGTTTTCATGTAAACATAGTCATCATCACTGACCAGCAAATCAGAACCTTCGACCAACTCCACGCCCATCTGCTGTGCCAGGTAGGAGTGTTCGTAATAAGCCGAGTTATAAATACCCGGTGTCAGTATTACAATCTGCGGATCATCACCCGGTCTCGGTGACATCGAGGCCAACATATCAAACAGTTGATCGGTGTAATCATCTAGCGGTTGAATACGCCCGGTAGCGAACATGTCCGGCAATACCCGCTTAATCACATTACGATTTTCCAGCATATAGGAGACACCCGAAGGCACCCGCAGGTTGTCTTCCAATACATAGAGCGTGCCGTCGCTGTCGCGTACCAGATCCGAGCCACAAATATGCGCCCAGATGTTATGCGGCGGAGAAATACCTACACACTGTGGCCTGAAGTTAACCGACTGAGCCAGAACCTCGGCTGGAAGGACACCATCCTTGATGATGCGCTGGTCGTGATACAGGTCATTAATAAACAAATTCAAGGCCTCTACCCGCTGACGCAAACCGGCAGCCGTTTTCTCCCACTCTACACGGGGAATAATGCGCGGCACCGGATCAAAGGGCCAGGCGCGGTCTATCATGCTGCCTTCGGTATACACCGTGAAGGTGATACCCATGGTTTGTATGGCCACATCAACGGCGTGCCGGTGCTCAGTCAACTCAGCCGACGTCAGATTCTCAAAGTAATCACATAACATCTGCGCCTCAGCCCTGGGCTGACCGGGAGCGGCAACCAACTCATCGTAAAAATCTTTGCACGCATAATCTTGCCAGTTCACTTTCGTCATAGCGTGTTATCCATTGTTGTCATCATACCGATAGAGTTTTATTTGCAATTGCTGTACCAGTTCAGCGCTATCAGGCCTTATGCTCCGAATTGAATAGGTCCAGCCAATCAGTTATGCACTTAAACAGCGCCAATTGCACTTAAATAGTGCGCAACATGCGATCAAACAGGGCATTAGCAGTCATTAATTTAACCAGCCCAGGCTGGATCCAGGGCCGGTATTCTTTAACATATAGCTTATTAATGACTAAGCAAGTTATATCTGGCATATCTGTTGCTGATAAACCATCATAGATTCTGTAAGCCTATCTGTTCAGCAGGGTAAAAAGATCATGACCATTCGCGTTGCACTAAAGCACACCACACGATATGACTTTGATAAGCCGGTATATCTGTCACCACATTTGATCCGGCTGCGCCCTGCCCCTCATTGCCGCACACCAATCGATGCCTATTCACTCAAGGTATCCGGGGGTGAGTATTTTATAAACTGGCAGCAGGATCCCTTCGGCAACCATTTGGCGCGGCTGGTATTCCCAGAGAAAGTCAGTTTTATGCAGGTGGATATCGAGCTGATAGCCCCTATGACTGTCGTTAATCCATTTGATTTTTTTCTGGAAGAGTACGCTGATGCGTTTCCTTTCAGTTACCCTGAAACCTTGCGCAAGGAACTCAGTCCTTACCTCGAAATTGCAGAATCTGGTCCACTGTTGATGCAATGGGTCAAGCAGATATCAACACAACCCACTGCTGTAGTGGACTTTTTGGTCGGGCTGAATCAAAAGCTCGAAGCCGATATTGAATACACTGTGCGCATGGAAGCGGGTGTACAGAGTGCGGAAGAAACCTTGCAGAAAAAGCTCGGCTCCTGCCGTGATTCAGCCTGGTTAATGGTACAGGTGTTACGCCACCTGGGGCTCGCTGCCCGCTTCGTGTCAGGCTACCTCATTCAGCTCAAAGCAGATCTGCAAGCGCTGGATGGCCCTTCAGGAACAGATGTCGATTTTACCGACCTGCATGCCTGGACCGAAGTTTATATCCCTGGTGCTGGGTGGATAGGTCTTGATCCAACCTCAGGCATGCTCGCCGGCGAGGGGCATATCCCACTGGCAGCCACTCCCACACCTTCCAGTGCAGCTCCCATCACCGGCACATCGGAGCCCTGCAAGGTAACCTTTGACTTTGCCATGCAAGTCACCCGTATCCACGAAGATCCTCGCGTTACCAAGCCCTATACGGATGATCAATGGCAAGCCATAGATCAGCTAGGCGAGCGCGTTGACCAGGTACTTGAGCAGGAAGATCTGCGCCTAACCATGGGCGGCGAGCCACCTTTGTCTCTATCGATGATATGGATGCAGAGGAGTGGACCATTGCCGCGCAAGGTCCGAATAAGCGCCGCTTAGCTGAAATTCTATTGCAGCGATTACGCCCACACTTTGCACCCAATAGCCTGATTCACTATCAACAAGGCAAATGGTACCCGGGAGAATCTCTACCCCGCTGGGCATTGGCTTGTTACTGGCGCCGGGATGGCAAACCCATCTGGAAGGATGATCGCTGGTTGGCTGACATCCACAAAGACTATCGTCTGGATGCTGAGGATGCCCGACAGTTCGCCACAACCCTGACAACACGCCTCGGACTAAAAGACCAGCACTTAATTCCCTGCTATGAAGATGCTTACTACTACCTATGGGTGGAACGCAAACAACCCGTGGATATCGATCTTAGCAAAGAAGATCTCAACAGCGATGAAAACCGCCGCCGACTAGCCTCTCTGCTGGAGCAGGGCATGGATAAAATCACTGGCTTTACGCTGCCACTTGGGCGTGATCTTAAACGGGATCGCTGGCGCTCCGGAGACTGGCCGGTCAGACGCCGTCAGCTCTACCTGATTCCCGGAGACTCCCCCATGGGCTACCGTTTGCCGCTGAGTGAGCTGCCCTTGGCTGGACAGGAAGAACAGCATCACCCAGCGTCCTTATTTGAGGTCAAGCCACCCCTACCCGATTTGCATGGTGAAATTGCCAGCCGTTACAGCGCATGGCTACATCAGGAATCCACCACAGGTCGCCCTGAAGCCCAGTTACGTCAAGAGCAGCATTCCGACACGGACGAAAGCCGGATCATTCATACAGCCTCTGTGTCGAGCCCCGTGACGGCAAGCTGTTTGTATTTATGCCACCACTGGCTGAGCTGGAGCATTATCTGGAGCTACTGGTACAAATAGAACTAACGGCCACCGAGCTGGAATTACCAGTCTGTTTAGAAGGCTACCCACCTCCCGCAGACCCCCGTATTGAGAAGTTTATGATCACACCCGATCCGGGTGTCATCGAAGTAAACATCATGCCTTCACGCACCTGGCGTGAGCTGGTCAATACCACGCACCGCCTGTATGAAGAAGCCCGACTGGCACGCCTGGGTACTGAAAAGTTCATGTTGGATGGCCGTCACACTGGAACGGGCGGTGGTAATCATGTCACCCTGGGTGGCGCCACACCCGTCGACTCACCTTTTTTACGCCGGCCGGCACTGCTCACCAGCATGATTAACTACTGGCAGCACCATCCCAGCCTGTCTTTCCTGTTTGCGGGTATGTTCTTAGGGCCCACCAGCCAGGCACCCAGAATTGATGAAGCCCGTCATGATGCGCTCTATGAGCTGGAGATTGCCTTTCAGCAAATGCCTCCGGGTGAAGTGCCGCAACCCTGGATAGTCGACCGTCTACTGCGTAACTTACTCACCGATATAACCGGTAATACCCACCGTGCGGAATTCTGTATCGACAAGCTCTATTCACCGGACAGCCCGACTGGGCGACTCGGTCTATTGGAACTGCGCGGTTTTGAAATGCCACCCCATGCACGTATGAGCCTGATGCAGCAACTCTTGATCCGTGCACTGGTAGCGCGCTTCACCCGCGAGCCTTACCGCAAAAAACTGGTACGCTGGGGAACTGAACTGCATGATCGCTGGATGCTACCGCACCATCTCTGGACCGATCTGCTGGATGTGCTGGATGATCTGCGCGTTCATGGATTTGATTTTAATCCTGAATGGTTTGCCCCCTTCCTGGAGTTCCGCTTCCCGCAATACGGTGAGGTTATCTATGATCAGGTTAAAATCGAATTGCGTCAGGCGATTGAACCCTGGCATGTACTTGGAGAAGAGGTCAGTGGTGGCGGCACCGCGCGTTATGTTGATTCATCCGTTGAGCGATTGCAGGTAAAAGTCTTCGGCTTTAACCCGGCACGTCATATTCTCACCTGTAACGGCCGACGTGTTCCACTTCAGCCCACCGGGGTTAACTCTGAAGCCGTAGCCGGTGTACGTTACCGCGCCTGGCAGCCGCCTTCGGCATTGCACCCAATGATACCGGTTCATGCTCCCTTGGTATTTGACCTGATCGATAGCTGGAACCAGCATTCTCTGGGGGGCTGTACTTACCACGTTTCGCATCCGGCAGGGCGCAATTATGAAAGCTTTCCCGTCAATGCCAATGAGGCCGAAGCCAGGCGTTTAGCGCGCTTCTGGGCACAGGGGCATACACAGGGCAAAGTGAGCATTCCTCCTGAAGCGGTAACCGGTGAATACCCACATACACTAGACCTGCGCTATAACCACAGCAAACCCGGCGCAACTGATATATGATAAGGCGTTTTTAACTAACTAGTGGCGTTATGTCAGACCTGAACTCACTCAACAGCGACATGCAGCAACGCCTGAAGGCTTATTTGGAACAACGTATCCATAGCGGCCAGGCATTAGCCGGATATGATGAACTGCTTAATGCGGATCAACGCATTCGTGCGCACTGGCAGCCCGTACTGGATGAGTTATCCAAATTTGACCGTGAAGGGCTGCGTAGCCGCTGTGATGAAGCGCAGAATTTACTGCATGAAAACGGTGTAACCTTCAACACCTATGAAGATGAACCCGGTCAATTGCGTTCATGGCAACTGGACAGTCTGCCCTATGTCATCAGCACTGAAACCTGGGATCACCTTGAACGCGGCTTAAAGCAGCGCTCAAGGCTGCTGGAAGCTATAGCTCAGGACCTCTACGGTCCACGCACACTGATCGAGACAGGACTCCTTCCTCCTGAACTAATCCACAGTTTCCCTAGCTACTTGTTACCGGTCGTCAATGCGACTGGCAAGCAGGCGCGCCCCATGCTGATTTTTCATGGTACTGACCTGATTCGCAACGCCGAAGGCCAATGGCAGGTTTTGTGTGACTGGACCCAATCACCTTCTGGTGCCGGATACGCACTGGAAAATCGCATCACGCTGGCGCGCGCACTCCCCAGCTTGTACCGGGAAGCGCCGTTAAAACGCCTGGCTGGTTTTTTACAGGCACAACACCGCACCCTGGCATCGCTTTGTACCGCACAACGTGAGCAACCTAACATTGTTCTCCTGTCGCCAGGTCCCGGCAGCCCCGGCTACTTTGAGCATGCCTGGCTGGCCAACTACATGAATTTTTCGCTGGTTGAAGGCGCTGATCTGGTTGTCAGAGATGGCCATGTATCTATGCGTACCCTGGGAGGCTTGCGTCAGGTCGATGTGATCGTCAGGCATATTAATGACCCCTGGTGTGATCCGCTAGAGCTGCGCGGTGACTCCCTTTTGGGGGTGCCTGGTCTGATGCAAGCGGCACGCGATGGCGATGTTGAAATAGCCAATGCGCTGGGCTCTGGTATTCTGGAGCATCCCGCACTGGCCGCCTATATGGAAGAGATTTGCCAGCGATTGCTGGGCGAGTCGCTGCTATTACAAAATCGTCCAACCCTCTGGGCGGGTGATGCCGCTCATTTGTCCAGGTTGCTGTCATCACCACAACAGTGGCTTTACCGTGACATTACCGAGCCTGGCAAACTCATCCGCCCGGATAAACTCTCATCCGAAGCCCTGTCACTATTGCTGCAGGCGATCCAGACTAATCCACACCGTTATGTAGCCCAAGCTAAACTGCAAGCGGCCACCTCTCCCGTTTATAACACCCGGTCAGATCAATTCGAGGCACAAAATATCAACTTGCGCTTCTTCAGCCTGATCGAACCTGATCACCTGTTTACCTCCCCGAACAAACGCCTCTACCGCATTATGCCGGGTGGTCTGGCCTGGATAGGAGAGCCAGGCACCTTGCTGATGGAAAGCCACATGGTAAAGGATATCTGGGTCATGGCACCGGTACCCCAGCCACATATCAGCATGCTGCGCCAGGCTAATGGCCCGATTGTAGTCACCCGCGACGGTACCGACTTGCCCTGCCGGGTCGCTGACAGCCTGTTCTGGATGGGGCGCTATGGCGAACGCCTGGACATTCGCTCACGCCTGCTACGTGAAACACTCGGACGCTTCCTGCAGGAAGATCAAACCGCCGAAGACTCCGGCCTGTTGCCTGATCTGTTCACTGCACTGGAAGTGGAATTGTCTGAAGATCCTGACACCCTGGCAAATCTGCCAGAGGCGCATCCGCTGTCAGACTACAAACACACCTATCTGCACTATCGCAATCGATTGCTAGAGTTGTTTGAAGAACATCACGCTGATGGCATGCCCTGGTTGTTCAGTCATTTTCTGCGCAACTGCAGAGCGGTCAGGGATCACCTGGGTGACGATGCCTGGCGCACCGTCAACGGACTGCGCCAGCGTTTTAATGATATGCCACGCACGCAAGGCATTATTGTAGGACAACGGCAACTGGAAGGTGTTGTCACCGATCTGGCAGCCTTTTTTGGGCTATGCAATGAAACCATGCCACACCACTATGGCTGGCGATTCCTGGATATCGGGCGTTTTATAGAGCGGGTACTCTGCACACTCGAACTGCTAAAACTGGCACTGTTGAGTGCACGACAGCCCGGTATTCCCTTATGCGAAGTGGTGTTGGCCACGACTGATAATTTCACCGTATACAGGCGCCGCTACCGTTCGCAACTGCACCCGTCTGCCATTCTGGATCTGCTGCTGTTTGACGAAACCAATCCACGCTCAGTGGGTTATATGCTCAAGCGCCTGGAACGACAGATCCAGCGCTTACCCCAGCCCAGCTCCACGCCTTATCGTAATCAGGAAACCCGGCTGGTAATCCAGGCCACCAGTGCACTACATTTAGTTGATATTGATCAGCTCAGTGATGTTGAAAACAGCGAAGCTTCCCGAGCGGCACTCGAATCACTACTGGACAGCCTGATTGCGCCACTATCAGAACTGACCAATGCAATCTCTCACAGCCATTTCAGTCATGTTGAGGCACCTATTCAGCTAGTGACGATGCAATCTTAGGTTTACTATAATCATAACCCCGATTTTCTGGCCCTCGCCCTATGAAATATCAATTACGCC
This sequence comes from Nitrincola sp. A-D6, assembly GCF_000764495.1. Lineage (GTDB taxonomy): Bacteria > Pseudomonadota > Gammaproteobacteria > Pseudomonadales > Balneatricaceae > Nitrincola. The sequence continues at coordinate 20,198 of NZ_JRLB01000117.1, read as the reverse complement.
ATACAACCCGGTATGACTATACCAACGATGCTACGCTGAGCCACAACGAGGCGCGTATACTGCCCCGTGATCTTCCCTGGCAGAAGGTAGCAGATACCCGGCTGCAGATAAATCCGCAACCGGTCAGAATCCGGGAACGTCTGGATTTTTTTGGTAACCGTGTCAGCTACTTTACTATTCAGGAGCTCCACTCCAACCTGGAGGTAACCCTGACCAGCCAGATCACCACACTACCACGCCAGCTCCCTCCGGTGGATACCGGTCTTCCCTGGACTCAAGCGGTACAAGCATTACGTTCAGCAAACAGCCATGACACCAGGCAGCTATTAATGCCGGATGCCCGTTTGATGATGCTGGATTCAGATTTTGTTCGCTGCCACGAGCAGCTCGCCGACTATGCCCGGAAGGCCTTTACTCCCGGCGTATCCCTGGTAAACGCTGTATATGCCTTCAACCAGCAGATTTTCAGCGAATTCACCTATGACCCGGAACATACCACGATAGCCACGCCGGTACTGGAGGTACTTAAAAGCCGCAAGGGGGTGTGCCAGGACTTTGCTCATCTGGCCATTGCCTGCCTTCGATCACTGGGCCTGCCTGCCCGCTACATCAGTGGTTATATGGAAACACTCCCGGCCCCTGGGCAACCCAAGCTGCAAGGCGCCGATGCCACGCATGCCTGGCTGGCAGTTGGCATTCCTGGCTGGGGCTGGCTGGAAATAGATCCCACTAACGGCACACTGGCAGATGAGCGCTATATTATCCTGGCCTGGGGGCGCGATTTTGCTGATGTGACCCCACTAAAAGGGTCATGAGTGGTGGTGGTAAACATCGACTATCTGTTGCTGTTGATGTCACGCCACTGACTGACAAACACCTGCTGGAACTCTTCTGAATTACAATACAAGCCATCAAAATGGCTTGAGCTAACCGATCAGGCGGGCAGATCAGCCTGATTGTGACGATTCAATGATCGCCAGTGTTGATTCTCATCCGAGAGAATATGCGTCAAGGTACCCAGCAGTTCACGCAATTCCTGAGTTTGCCGCCACTGTTGCTGTGCGCTGGCTGGCAGGTGCCCGGCATTACGCTGATAAAAATCGTCACAGGCCTCACTGAGCACACTGAGTTTTCCCCAGACCTGACCTGCCAGAGACGACATACGTACCACTTCATTGTGGCTGAGAATACCGTGTATGGCCGCACCCCAGGCTGGAAAAAAGGCTGTAAAAATCAGAATCCAGGATATTTTCACAAAAAAGTGTAACGTAACCGCAAGAAAAGTAATGAAAAACAATGCAAATGCCAAACGATGCAGATAAATGTGATCACGGTGAAGATTGTCATGACTCTGGGCAAAGTAATGCCGATGCTCGTTCAGCACTTGGCGCAGATAGTCAACCATCGCCGGATTGTGTTCGGTTAAACGATAGCGTGGCGCACCCTCGCGGTTTCGCGGTAATCCCTCGGCAACTAGCGTACGTTGAAGTAGCCAGTTTTCAGCACTAGTGAGCTGTGCTTCCCTGTGCTTACCCGATGGACTCCACGTAGGCTGCAAAAAGGCTTGAGGCATGACTAATAACGGGTAACCGATGCGCAAGTAGCGTAATTGTTCGGCCAAATAGCGATAGCTCATCCAGTGGCCATGCCAGTCCCGGAAACGTGCCTGGAGTACATGACCGATGATAAAGCGCAGTAGAACAAATTCAAATACAGCCCAAACCATCAATAAGCCGGGTAAAGTGGCAGGCCAGATGCCTAAAGCGCCAGCAACAGCGCAAAACACCGCAAAAGCCGCCGCATAATAAGTCATCCAGATGCTATCACGGTAGCGCCGCCCAAAAACACCGGCTTGTTGATCGGCCCAATTGAATATAACTGCCAGGTCCGGTTCTTTGATAGGATTATTGATCGCAACCTGCGGTATCACCTTATGATAGCCAGCAATCGTCTCAGAAGGCCGTAGTGACGCTTTCAGATCAGTCAGGTTAAGACGTGCAATAGCGGAACAAAACAGATGTAACCGGCTAATTAGACGTTCACGCAAACTAATGCCATGAGGTTCCTGAGTCAGTAATTCAAGTAATCGCGATTCCTGGGTTCGCTCTGGTGGGTTAAGCATCACCTGCAACCAGACATAAGCTCCTGCCAGCCAACTGCACAGCGATACCGGCCGGGGATGCCGCCCTATCGTAAAGAGACAGGCCAGCCAGTGATAGATATATATCAGCACAGGTTGCTGCTGCTTAATCTGTTGCAGTTGCTTATTTTCAACTGACTGACTGTTTTTTGCAGGTATAAAGGGTGCCAGCAACACCTGCATCCAAGCTTGCAATGCCGAGCTGAGCAACGCTTCATTCTCAACCGGTGCAAAGAAATTCAGCAGCAATTCGCTATCGCAGCTCAGGGTTTCGAGTTCCAGCAGGTGCGCTTCTGTCAGTGAAGCTTGACGACTCAACATCAGCACCGGGCAACCCTGGTGTCTATCCGGACAGATCAGCACAACCGGCTTGCGCCTGAGTAAAGCTGAGCGGATCACCCGTGCCGTACCACTGGTGATTAGCATCGGCTCCTGTTTATCCCAGACAGCAACAAGCAGATCAGCAAAACTCAGTGCCAGATTATCACGTAAGGAGTAATCCTCCTGTGACAAGGGCTGATCCGGGATCGGTGAATGCATTTCTAACACAACGGTTGGTTCTGTGGGTAAAGTCTCTGTATTGGGTGTATCTGTGGGCGTAATACGCTGCAGAGAATAGCCGCATGGATGCGCTTGCTGTGCCGCCATTTGGTCTATGCCCGAGGCCTCACCTGTCAGCATTCGATAACTGAAGGGCTCCTGGGCGTACACGTCAGCCGCCTCATGAAAGGCTTGCGCAGCTGCCGAACGTATAGAAAACAACGTATGCCGCAAACACGACTGCAGCAACTCTGTATCCAGGGCGACAGATTCTGATTTTAACCAGTTGCGCTCCAGGCGTTGCTGGCGATGACCAGCCACCAACAGACTGAATACCGGACGCGGACTGGGAATCGTTTGTATCATGTAACCTTCGTATCAGTGCTCATCAGGTGCATGGAAGAGGATGCATACCCACTAGCTCCTGACCTTCAATCGGTTAAACGCTTAAAAAAATCTGGCATGTCATAGCCTGCCTGCTGCAACGCCAACACCAACTTATCACCGCTTACCCTGTGCCGCTGACTTAGCGCCCAGAGCATGCCACAGCGGGCTCCAGAGCGACAAAAAGCCACCACAGGCTCAGCAGATTGATCGAGTATACGACCAAACTCATCACCCTGCTCATCCCTTACCTGACCAGAAATTACTGGCTGATCAATCCACTGCATACCCAGACTTTCAGCCAATGTCTGTAATTCAGCCGTACGTGGTTGCCCAGGCTCTTCCTGATCAGGACGATTACATATTAATGTTTTCACCCCGGCATCAGCCAGCGCCCGAACATCATCGGCAGTCAACTGCCCTGCTGTACTTAATGACTCAGTCAGTTGACGCATAGGGGGTAAAGGCTGTGACATCAGCTAGCTCCAATAAAATAACAATTAAATATCAATAAACTATAGTTCAAGATACGGCTCCACGCGATCACCCAGCTCAACTAACCATTTTCCCAACCAAACCTGTCCAGCAGCAGCCAGGCCCTGGGCACTGACCTCTGGCAAGGCTTCGGATTGCTGCCACTGCCAACTGACCACTGGCTGGCCATTGGCCCGAATAAGATCGGCATGAATAACAACCAGCAAGCGCTGGGAGGTTTGATCCAGGTGCCACTGATGCAGGTTAATGCGTAAACGATAATTGCCCTCAACACCCGGCTGATCAGTAAGAACATTCACGCCCTCCAACTGACCACTGAGATAATCAGCCGCAATCCTCTCAATCTGTTCTGGTAGCGGTTCCGTCCAGATATGGTCACGAAAAGGCGTCAGTTGATGCTGGCCGGTCTGATACCACAGTGCCCGGCTACTTAAAGCTGTAGTGGCCTTGGGCATCTCCAGAATCAGGCTACCTCGTTGTGCTGACCAGATGGTTTCAGCCGTACGTTCGCCTGTATTTACTGGCATCAATTGCAACTGTACAGGTGCCGGCCCTTTTTCAGGGAGAATAGAGCAGCCAGTTAGTAACACCAGCAGGAGTAACATCGGCCATGTAAGTATTTTCATTTTTGCTCTCCGGGTCCTGCGGGTATTTGCCCGGGACCTCTAATCAATATATCGCCATCACGCATCAGTGTTTCTGTTAATGCCCGGGTTTCCTTTAGGACTGGTGCCAACTCACGAGCTAACACCTGACTGTCGCGTGACATGGCACCCAATTGTCGATTGGTCTCGCCGAAAGTTTCAGCCAGGAGTTCACGAAAAGCCTCCAACTCATCCGGGAAGGATTCACTCTGCTGCACCAATGACTCTGATAATCGAGTCATGGATTTAGCCAACGTGTCCCAGGCCACTGGATCCAGTTGCTGCAACTGTTGTTCAGCCGTTTGCGACAAACTGGCCACGGCCGTCATCACTCCACTGAGTTGTGCGCGCATTTGTTCATCGCTCAACTGACTCAAATGATGGGTCAGTTGAGTCAGATTATCTGACAACTGATTAAACTTATTCAAAGTTTCATTCAGTGCCTCGGTGATTTGTAGCAATCTGGAGGCCTGACTTTGAATCACAGCAGGGTCTTTATTCGAGGTTTCCAATAAGGGTGAATTCACATCGCCACTGCGTATTTCCACATACAGCAGTCCGGTTATGCCCTGATTCTGCAGTGATGCTATCGAACCTTCACGAATAGGAACATCTGGATCGATACGCAGTTCAAGACGCACACGCCCCTCTTGCTCTCGATCCAGTGCAATATGCTCTACCACACCGACAGGAACCCCCAAAAAGCGCACGGTGGCACGTTCATTAAGCCCTGCAACCGACTCGGAAAAATAGGTGATATACGTTTGCCGTTGTACCTGTCGGTCATCTTTTGTCATTAAAGCCAGCATCGCGACACCCGCTAATACCAACAGCACAACAAAGGCCCCGACCAGCGTATAGTTTATCCGAGGATTCATGTTGTAGACTCCAGTCTGATAGCAGCACGCTTTGCACGGTTATTAGCAAAATAGGCTTTAATTACGGGATGATCATCCTTTACAAGCTTTTCTATGGGCTGTTTGGCCAACACTTTTTTATCACCTAAAAAAGCCACTTGATCGGTAACCCGCCAGATTGAATCAAGATCATGTGTAACCAGAATAAGTGTCAGATTCAACGAGGCATGGAGCTCAAGCAGCATATCATCAAAGGCTGATGCACCGGCCGGATCTAACCCAGCGGTGGCTCATCCAGCAGCAGTAAGGCAGGGTCCAATGCCAATGCACGTGCAACAGCCGCGCGCTTGAGCATACCACCGCTCAATGACTGCGGATAGAGATGGGCTGCCTGCTCAGGCAGCCCGGTCAATCGCAGCTTCAGCATTGCCAGCTCTTCCAATAAGGTTTGTGATAAGCGCTGATACTCACGCAGTGGTAACATTATATTTTCTAATACCGTCAGACTGGAAAATAGTGCTCCCTGCTGAAACATCATACCGATCTGCTTACGCAAATCAGCCAGGCCCTGACCACTGAGCTGAGTGACTGGCTGACCAAACAGCATGATTTCACCTGCATCAGGCTCCCGCAGCAAGGCAATCTCACTCAGCAATACCGACTTACCCGTGCCACTCCCCCCCACCAGCGCCACACGCTCACCTTCGTAGATAGTCATATCGAGCTGTTCATGTACAACATGCTCGGCAAAGCGGGTAGATATAGCTTGCAACTCAACAATTTTATTACGTTCCAGCATATCCATTACCAACCTAATTGCGCAAACAATATAGAAAACAGCGCATCGACAATAATGACCAGGAAAATACTCTGTACAACACTGCGAGTGGTACGATGTCCAACAGCCTCAGCACCACCCTTAGCAAGAAACCCTGCATACAGCCCACATGGACAATCAACAAAGCAAACACAGGCGCCTTGATCAAGCCCACCCAAAAATGGATTGGGTCAACGGTAGAGCCAAAACGCTGAATAAACTCGATAGCACTTAAATCCAGCTGCAAAGAGGCAACTAACATCCCACCCCCACACCAGCAAGCATCGACAAAATAGTCAACAGGGGCATCACCAGAATCAACCCCAGCAACTTAGGCAAAACCAACCAGGCAAAGGGGTCTTGGCCAAGACTTTTCAAAGCCACTACTTCCTGGTTCATCTGCATCGTCGCCAGTTGTGCGGCGTAGGCTGATCCAGAACGCCCTGCAACAATAATGGCACAGATCAAGGGTGCCAGCTCACGCAGCATGATCAGCGAGATCAGCTCAACTACAAAAATATTAGCGCCGTAGGTAGCTAACTGCAGCCCACCCTGGAAAGCAATCACGCCCCCAACAAGCAAGGCCAGCAAGGCAATAATCGGCACAGCATTTAGTCCATCACGCTGCACAACATCCAGCAACATTTTAGTTTTTAACTGACGTGGGTGCTTGATCAGACTAAACAGCAACACACTCAACTGACCGGCGAAATCTAACAACTGCCGTGCATGCACAACAAGGTGCAACGTCTGTTGCCCCAAGCTGGCCAATGGATTCAGGCGTTTATCACTGCCTGGGACATCGGCCAGGCGCCCTTTTATCAGCGTCAGTAATCGGATTTGCTCCTGTGTCAAACCGGGAGGCCAAGCTTCAGAATCCGGGCCTAGCAGCTCCAGAAGCAACACCGCACCATTGGTATCAAGCGCAAGGATATCCACTTCAGTCAGTGGTAACTGATGCCCAAGTTGAAGCAACAGCTGCTGCTGCTTCAAAAACAGCGTCGTCCAGCTGCCGACTATCCGAACAGAGTCGCCCGAACGGATTATCTTTGGTATTTCAGATTGTTTACTCATGCACGGAGACTCCTCAACTGACTGCATAGTAACAGAACATGTGAATTTCAGTCAGCGCTTCTAATAATACCTTGTGTATACGAGCTGCTTTGCCATAATGCACACATGATTTTTCTCTGGAGCGTAAAAATGCGGGTGTTACAATCTTCAACCTTAATCCTGCTGGCCTGTACGCTGTCGTTAGCATTACTGAGCACTGCCAGCAGTAGCACAACTACCGACCAGCCTGAATCAAGTCATTGACTCTCAGCGCTTACCTGCTGATTCAATGGGTATTTGGGTACAGCAAACCGACAGTAACACCCCGTTAGTTGCCCACAATACGGATCGACTATTTAACCCGGCATCAACTATCAAACTGGCTACTTCCTTGGCTGCCTTGCTTGAGCTTGGGCCTGCCTACACCTGGCGAACAGATATACGCGCGACTGCAGCCATTGAAAATGGCGTGCTACGCGGTGACCTGATTATCCGGGGCACAGGTGATCCGGGGGCTGTCAGTGAAGAACACTGGCGCATGTTAAGAGATCTGCAGCGCATGACCGGCCTAAAACGTATTGAAGGTAACGTCATTCTGGATGCCAGTTACTATATGCTGCCACCGGGTGATACCGGTGAATTTGATGGCCAGCCCTACCGGGCTTACAACCAGCTTCCCTATGCGCTGCATGTCAACTCTAACGCTATTCGTTTTCACATATTGCCAGATGGAAACACTCTTCGTATAGAAGCTGAGCCACCGCTCCCCGGTCTGCACATTGAGAATAACCTCACACCTGCAAATAATGGTAGCTGCGACGCATGGCAACGAGGTGTGCGTTATGATGTTGGCGAAAACCGGGTTACATTCAGTGGCAGTTATCCGGTGAGCTGCGGTAACTACGAACTGTTACGCACCGCCGTAGCACCTGACTTTAATGCTGCAGAGCTTTTCCGGCTGCACTGGGCACAATGGGGCGGTGAACTCACAGGGCAGGTGCTAAGCCACTATGGTGCACCACTGGCGTATGAACAAAGGTTGATGACCCACATCTCCAGACCGCTTGCCGATTTGATTCGTGTTTCTAATAAATGGAGTCACAATGTCATGACTCGGCATATGGCGTTAACGCTTGGCGCTCACAAGATGGGAGAACCGGCCACAATAGAGAAAGCACGCGTCGCGCTGATCGAGGTGCTGTCATCCGCCGGTGTAGAGACTAACGGTATGTTTATCGACAATGGCTCAGGCCTTAGCCGCCACGCACGTATTACACCAACACAGCTTGGGCAGATTCTTCAAGTCGGCTGGAACAGCCCCAGACGCCCCGAATTTCTCTCATCACTATCTATTTCAGGCATAGATGGGACTACCCGCCGCCAATACCGTAACGAGGCAAAATCTGGCAGATGCACCTAAAAACCGGCCTGCTCAATCAGGTGTCAGCTATTGCCGGGTATGTCCGCAACCAATGTAATCAAGATGTTATGGTGGTTCTGCTGATCAATCATCCTGAAGCACACCAGGGTCACGGCACACGCATGCAGCAGAATTTACTCGACTGGGTATACAAAACCGGGCAGTGTGATTAAGGAACTGGCATAATATGCCAAAGTACGAATAAATACTGCAACCCCTCGGTTATGGGCGAACCCAGTTAATGCAGCATCAAAAAATTAACAGTATAGCGGCACTTCTGACCGGGTTAGCGGGTGTACTTCACGCCGCAGCTTTAACAGCCGACATATCGCACCTGGATGAAACAGCGTTTTTGATCGATATACCCATGGTCACTTCAGCCACACGTATGTCTCAACATCAAAGTGATGCACCCGTATCCATGACGGTCATAGACCGCGCCACCATCACAGCATCCGGCGCCCAGACGGTTCCGGATCTGCTACGCCTGGTACCGGGATTTCAGGTAGCACATGTCAACAGCAACAAATACGCCGCCACCTACCACGGACACAGTGATGACTTCCCTCGCCGCCTTGAGGTGATGATTGATGGGCGTTCGGTTTATATGCCGCTCATATCATCTCCTGACTGGACCTCTCTAGCACTTCACTTAGATGATATAGAGCGTATAGAAGTCATTCGAGGATCTAACACAGCCACACAAGGCTCCAATGCGTTTATGGGTGCCATTAATATCATTACCCGGCATCCCGCGACTGAAGCCAGGGCTTCTGCATCTATAACACTGGGTTCACTGGATACAGCTAATAGCAATCTACGTTTTAGTGACAATACCTCTATGGGGCATTATCGGCTCTCAGCAGGGCATGAAAAAAATACTGGCAGTAAACGATTTAATGATGGAGCCAAACGAGACTATTTGAGCTTCAGTGGCAGTTTTGCCCCAACCTTAAGAGATCAGATTGATATCAGAGTGGGTGTAGATCGTGGTCATACTACAATTGGCTCTTTAAAAGGTGAAACATACAGGAGTGTAGTCACACCGGAGCGCGCATATCGATCAGACTTCCAACATATCTTCTGGGAACATACTATTAACCCAAACCTAACCTTTGAATTAACAGGATATAGAAATCAATTAAGTTTATCTGAAGACTCTCCAACAATTGATGATATTTTTAAAAATCAATTCAAATATAATATTTATAAAGATTGGCTAGCAAACCCCGCCAAATATGCTTTAGAAGAGGCAGGTTTTCAGGAAATTCTTAATAGCAATCCTAGCCTAAAACTTTTGAGTGAGAATGGTGCGACACGCCAAGAAGATTTTCAGTTTTCAATCACACACCAACAAAGCCAAATATCGACATCAGCAGGGCTTGGCTACCGACGGGATACGGGTAAAGGAGACACTCTCTTTGATCAAGGTGACGTACATTCGACACGCTTCAGGCTTTTTGCTAATAGTGTTATTATTCCAAATCAAGCCTATACAATCAATTTAGGCGCTATGCATGAAAAAGAAGAGTCAGGCCCAGGCGCGACGTCTGGCCGAGCAGGTCTAAGTCTACATATTACTCAAGACCTAACCTTACGCTATGGTGTAAGCAGCAGCGAACGCTTACCTTCTTTACATGAACGCTACAGTCAATCAACCATTTATCTCACACCCGATAAAAGTCAAATATTTGATGCTATTAGCAGGCCAAATCCAGACCTAAAACCTGAGCGCATGCTGAGTCATGAAGCTGGATTACTATATAAGTTCAGATCACTACCCGGTTATTTCGACCTGCGCGTTTTTAATGAGCGTATCACTAATGGAATAGCTACCTATAGACATCCATTTTATGATGAACATGAAATGAGTGGCCGGACAATCCGTGTGAGTGAAAATCTTGCAGAATGGCAAAACCAGGGCGCTGAATTTCAGTTAAAACTTCAACCCTCTGATGCTTTCTGGTTTCTGTTAAACTATGCCTACGTCAATAATACAGCCAAAAGCTTTGCAATAACGTCTACCCGAGAGTTCAACCGCAGTGAACTCGCACCCCGCCACAGCGCCTCTCTGCTTCTAAATTGGCAACCACGTCCGGACATTAACCTGAGTGCCGGTCACTACTTTGTCGATCAGATGCATTGGCTTGAGGGTGATACTCGGGAGGCCTACAACCGCACCGATCTGCGTGCTGCAAAACACTGGGCGCTAAACTCACAAACACAAGCGGAACTGTCACTGAGCATTCAGAACGCCTTTGGCCCTACTTATCAGGAGTTCTACGACTATCACGACTTTGAGCGTCGTTTTTTTGTGCAGTTTCGTTTAAAATATCACTAGATTTTCGATCTAACCGGAACCTATTGTGGATGGACCCGCATGCTACAACCTTTAATCGCATCTAAATCAGCAGCACCAATTCCTGAGCATGACGTAACTAAACGCCCTGGCAAGCCATTTCCCGCCAGCGTTATCCTGATGTATTTGTTAGGGATGAGTACTCTGGCACATTCCAACGCTCAGCCTTTATTCGATGAAGCAGATTTTCTGGCTGATATTCCGGTTGTCACTGCTGCCAGCCGACTAAGTCAGAATCTTCATAACACCCCGGCTTCAGTAACGCTACTGGATCGCGCCACCATTTCGGCATCCGGCGCTCAAACGCTACCAGATCTGTTACGTCTGGTACCTGGTTTTCAGGTATTTCACGTCAACATGAACAAGTATGGTGCCAGTTACCACGGCATGAACGATGAGTTTCCCAATCAACTGGAAGTGATGGTCAATGGACGCTCAGTCTATTTGCCACTCCTTTCCACTGTGATATGGACCTCACTTGGATTAAGTCCCGAAGATATCGAGCGGGTGGAGATAGTCAGGGGCTCCAATGCGGCCACGCACGGCTCCAATGCTTTCATGGGTGCTATAAATTTTATTACCCGGCACCCGGCATCCGAAGCCAAAATTACCGCTGCAGGCACGCTGGGATCAAAGCAAACACAAAGTGCACATCTACGCTACAGCGGTGAATCCCAAAATGCTTTTTACAGAATAAGTGCAAGTCATGAATCCAATGCGGGTAGCCAAGGCTTCAGTGACAGCGCTCAACGACAATACCTTAACACTGACTTGAGTTTTGCTCCCAGCCTGCTGGATACGGTTAACCTGCATTTTGGTATCGATCAGGGTCATACACATATAGGCTACCTCTACCCCTACCATCGTTTTCCTGATAACCAGCACTATATTAGCCGCTCTGATTACCAGGCTAACTATCAGCAGATTAATTGGTCACACTTACTCACTGCAGAGTCTACGCTACATATCAACGCATACCGTAACTACCTGAAACTCAATGAGTCACGTCCCACTGCAAAGGATGTTTTAACCTACTATCTGCCGCCCGGACTGCAAACCCAACCTATAGCAGAAGAGCTATTACAACTAAATCCAGAATTCAGGGGTTATCGGGAGCATGGCGAAACTCATGTTATTGACACCGAAGTGGCATTTGAAACCCGTAGCCCCGGCTTTAGCAGCTTTACTGGTCTAGGGTTACGCCGGGATACAGCCAGCAGTCCGGTCTTACTGCAGCAACAAGACAGCAGAGCCCGACGCTACCGTCTGTTTCACAGTAACGAATTCCAACTCAGCTCAAAGCTCCTGGCCAATCTCGGCATTATGCATGAAGTGCAGGCTGGCGGTGCCAAAGCCACTTCTACTCGCGCAGCTATTAACCGACAGATAACTGACAATACCAGTCTTCGCATTGGCTACAGCCATAGTGAACGCCTACCCTCATTGCTGGAGCAAAAGGGCAACTACCGAATTGAATTCCCGGCAGGTCAGTTCATCGCGATTGACCGCTATAATCCACACTTGGGTTCCGAACGTATCCGAAGCTGGGAAGTAGGTGTATTGCACAACCTGTCCCCTTTGAATGGCTACCTTGACTTGCGTTTTTTTCACGAACGTATATCTGATGCAATTGTCAATGTAAAGCAAACCGATGGTGCCGGTATGAAAATGAACCGTGGCTATTGGCGGAATCAAGGTGTCGAAGCACAGTTAAAATTACAACCCAATGATCGATTATGGTTAATTATTAACTATAGTTACCTTGATAACCGTGCAGGCAACTGGGATCAGGGAAATCAACAGGAAGCTATAGGCATTTTCCAGGCGGACAACTTGCACCCAGACACACTCTGTCAGCACTGCTTAACTGGCAACTGACAGAAGAGATCAATCTCAGTAGTACCTATTATGCTATGGATCAGGTACGGTGGCGCGCAAGTTATGGGACACTGACTCCACAGGAATCTTATCAACGTGTTGACTTGAAACTGACTAGAGAATGGAATATTGCCTCGCAAAAAATGGAACTAGCTGCCATCATTCAAAACGCAATCCACGGCAGCTATAAATCCTTCTATCAGGATAATGAGTTTGAACGCAGAGCCTTTTTGCAATTCAGACTGACAATGGACTAACGGCGGACAGGATGTGTAGGGAAAGACCAAAATTCATATTAGCTAGTTCAGCCCGCTACTTTGTAGGCGCCCTACTACTTTGTCTATTGTCTTTAGCCTCTTTTCACGCACATTCAAAAACCCTGACAATACTTCTGAGTGATCGGCATCATGTCTATCAGGAGTTCGCAAACGCCATACACACCGAAGCCTTCCCTGAGCACCAAATATTGACTCTGGGCGAGTTCGACAACAATAAGGGCCCTATACCTGAGCTGATCCTGGCGATAGGTGCGCGTGCTTGTGAAGCCGCTCTTCGCGCTATACACCAAGACAGTGACATTGTTTATTGCACCTTCTTACCATCTCAAACCTTTCAGCAAATGTTTGCTCAATACCGATCCAGCGCCACGGCACAGACTGTCAAGGTTACCGCAACGTTTATGGACCAGCCTTTACAGCGCCAAATATATCTCGCTCGGCTTATCGCGCCTGGAGCAAGGTCAATTGGCACAGTCTTTGGCAGTAACTCGGTATATCAGCAACAAGCTTTTGAAACGCTGAGTCTTGCTGCCGGTTTTGAAGCACAACATGCATTCCTGGACGAACGGCAAAATCCGGTTCAGGTACTTACACCCTTAATACAACGCAGTGACATTTTTCTATCACTGCCTGATAGTGCTGGTTTCAATCGCAACGTAACTCGTTGGTCACTCTATATCACTCTAAGGAACCGGGTTCCGTTAATTGGATTCTCAGCCAGCTATGCCAAAGCGGGTGCTGTTGTATCCATGTATACAACAACAGAACAACTGGCACAGCAAACCAGTCAGGTACTGAATCAGTTAATCACTACTGATATCATACCTGAACCGGCCTATCCCCATGAGTTTACGCTAAAGATTAACCAATCGGCCGCCAGAACCCTCAGACTTGAATTACCTGACGAGGAACTCCTGAGCAAGCGTCTGACTGAGGTACATCCCTGATGCCACAGTTTAATTCTGACATACGCCAGCGCGTACTTTTCCTGTCCTTGATTCCGATGCTGATCATTACCTGCATACTCGGATTTTTCTTCACTTATACACAACTAAATCATGCGCGTAGCGGTTTGCTTGAAAAAGGGCAGGAGTTGAGCGAACTGCTCTCTGCAGCTGCTGAATTTGGCATTCTAAGTAACAATGCAGCAGAACTGCGGCCATTAAGCCACCACTTAATGCAGAACCCTCTGGTAATCGATGTTGTGTTCATGGATCAGGATTTCAACATCATTTATCGGGAAAACACCTTTGAACTGGCAGTGAGCTCTCCTCCAGAGCCCTCTAGTTTGATTGATAAACACTGGTACTTCAGTCACCCGGTTAGGCCAGCGCCTATTCGTACAGACAACGTACCAGAGCTCTTTGCTGAACAAACAGCTGCTGAAACTGTAGGCTGGGTAACACTAATATTCTCAGATGAGCCATACGAGAACAACAACTAGTCATTATTCGTAATAGCTTGTTTATTATATTCAGCGGATTTTTAATCACCTTTTCTCTATCCAGTTACTTTGGTCGCAAAATTAGCCAACCAGTAAAACAGTTATCCAGCATTATTACACAACTCAGACGAGGGCATCTCGGCGTCAGAGCGCCGACCAGCCAAACGACTGAATTCAATCAGCTCGCGGAAGGTATCAATGATCTGGCAAAATCACTGGAACAATCCAACCGGCATATGGAAACACGGATCACACAGGCTACACAGGCCTTATCTGTAAGCCTCCAGGAACTAGAACGTAAAAACCATCAGCTTATGCGTGCGCATGAAAAAGCTGACTCAGCAAACCGGGCTAAAGATGCCTTTCTTGCACGTATGAGTCATGAACTCCGTACTCCACTGACATCAGTAATCGGCTTTACACGGATGATACAAGAGGGCAGTGGCGAACAGGAGCGGGCACATTATCTAAAAATCATAGATCATACCTCACAAATGCTACTAACACTCATAGATGACCTACTGGATTTTACCCGTTTGGAGTCCGACGCACTTGAGCTTGAAACAATCGAATTTCATCCAGAGCAACTGATTCATCAGGCTCTTGAGATGCAGGCCCCCGCAGCACACACCAAAGGACTTGAACTGATTTTTAGTGGGGGTTTCAACTTACCGGTTCATTTATCTGGTGATCCAACACGTATTCGTCAGATCATAACCAACCTAATCGGTAATGCCATCAAGTTCACTAAAACAGGGCATATTGTATTACATACTGACTATCATTCTGATACCCAGACACTAACCCTCAGTGTTACCGATACCGGCATAGGAATTTCAGCAGACTACAAGAACAAAATGTTTGAGTCCTTTACCCAAGCTGATAACAGTATCAGTCGCAAATACGGTGGCTCTGGATTAGGCCTGGCTATAGTCTATCGTTTGGTAAAACTTATGCATGGCGAGATTGAAGTACACAGTGAGCCAGATAAAGGAACAACATTTATCATTAATCTACCACTGATGACTGAAACTGAGCTATTTAGCATGGATTTGATTGATGATTTTTCAATCAAAATGGAGTCAGATGAATACTCAATTGTAGTTGTTGAAAGAAATGCTGCCTCCAGAAAGAGCCTTTTACACCTGCTTGAGCACTATGGGTACCACTGCCGCGTAAGTGAGCGCCTGGAAGACATTCTTGGTTCAGAAGAAGCTGTTAGCCATATTTTGCTCAGTCATTCTGCTTCTGAACCTGACGCTGAGCTATTACTACGTCAAGCAGAATCACTGCGTCAACGATTCCCAGGTACAAAGCTGATTTTATTACTCCCTGCAAATTTTCGTCGCGATTGCCTGCAAAAGATCAATGCAAATATACTCAATAAGCCGGTTTCGCCAACACAAATACTCGCTGCTTTAGCGAATACTGGACATCAAGACCAGGAAAAAGATTATACAAATTATCAACTAAACAAACTGGAAATTCTGATTGCAGAAGATAATGACTACAATCGTTTACTGATAAAACGCATTTTAAAACAGGCAGGTATCAGTAGCCGTGAAGTTGTCACCGGTGAGCAAGCCATCAAAGCCGTGACTGAAAAAATGCCAGATATTGTGCTCATGGATATCAACATGCCCGATATGGATGGCATAGAAGCCTCACGCCAGATACTCAAGCAACACCCAGATGCTAATATTATCGCATTAACAGCCAATATTTCATCGCGCGAGCAACAACTTCTCAACCAACTTGGTATCAATAAGATACTAATCAAACCCCTTAACATAGAAAAGCTTTATGCTCTACTAAGCACCCTGGATGCGAAAAAGCCAGTCAACAAACTGGATACAGCACCCAAACATAAGCTTGAATTTGAAGAGGAAATAGAGCGTCAATTAAAAGAAATACAATCAGGGATTTATGCTAAAGACTACACAGCTATCGGTCGTAACGCGCATCAGTTACATGGTTTCGCAGGCCTATTTGAGCATCCAGAAATCGAGGACATAGCACAGCAATTACGCAAGGCGGTTATCAGTCAGGATATACGCAAAATATGGAGTGTTTATAATCAGCTAGCAAGGGTAGTTAAGGGGATGAAAAAGCTTTGAAATACTCAAAACTCGCGGATAACCGGGGACTCTTCAATTAGCTTTTCCAACTGATCAATCACCTTATGTAACCGTTGTCGACTTTCACGGTCATAGATATAGCCATTAATGCCCTGACGGGCAGCTGGAATGTCTGCATTGCCTTCATGTATATCAACAATCTGCCGACGAATATCTTCAAGTTCTGGATCATGGCTGATCGGATAACCTATCAACATATCCCAAGCTTGTTCTGAAGTTGTGCGATCTGCCACACCCTTCATTAATTTGAGCACATACTGACGATCTGGCCTGTAGGCAGGTGACCGGCCAAACGCCATAGCTACACCAATCAGCATTAGAAAAAAAGCACTGACAATAAAAACAATGACGAAGTCCATTAGTGTGCCATTTGCTCAAATGGATAATCACGTAATAACTTTGCCGCTGCACGTATTGCTTCAGCATGCTGCTGTTCCAGCGCCTGTAGTTCCTGCTGGTAGTTACGTTTTTCTTCAGCTGAAAGATGCTTCCATGCATCCAGCATCGGAATATGCTCTGTTTTAGCATAGACCAGTTCAATCACTGTCAATTTGTCCTGTTGATGTAGTTGTGGTGACAAGTTATCAAGCAGAACCTTTATCCGGATACAGCCCTCAGCAAGCGGACACTGCTCTTCAAGTATTCCACGAGAAATAATCCGAATACTGTCTATAAGGTAAGTACGCTGCTTAAGCACAGAAGCCGCGTAGGCTTCAGACACTTCTTGATCTTTCTGTTTATGCTGCTTGCTCTTACGCAGCAGGTAAACAATATAAACAAGTAAACCCACACAGGTGAGTGCAAAAGCAGAAATTAACATGTAGGTAACAGTCATAATATCTCTTAACTCCAAGTAGCGAGATAGCATTTTACAGCATTTAAGTACATCCTATCATCGAGGCTATTCAGGAGGCCATGGGCTAGAGGCGCATCATGATACTATCGTGTGGTTCGCTGCGGTTAAATGAATCAAAGAATTCACATTCTCCCAATAAATCGTTCATGAAAAGAATTATTTTTGTATCTATACTGTTTGGTTCTGGCTGTTTTCGGTTTTTTTGGTCGGGCACATATTCTGCATCATCATTACTGGCACAAAAGACGCCATTATGAATGGTTGTCGATTATACCGGAGTCAACAACATGTTCATTTAACCCATTTCTGGCAAGGACTTTTTTATGCGCAAACACCCAGAGTGGCTTAGTCATTTTTCGCAACTAGCCTCTCTTGATAATGATGTTTGGCGACAGGTCGCCAGGGAAGCGCTTTGTATCACGTTACCAGCCGGCGAGATGGTTTTTCGCGAGGGTGAAAACTGCAGTAAATTTCTGCTGGTGATAGAAGGCTCGGTTCGGGTGCAAAAGCTTTCTGAGGGTGGGCGTGAGATTGTTCTCTACCGAGTGGAGGAGGGGCAATCCTGTGTGCTAACCACCGCCTGCATGCTTGGTGGCCAGCCCTATAACGCCGAGGCAATTACCGAAACACAGGTTAAGGCGGTTGCCTTGCCTAACTTAACCTTTCAAAGAGCTTTGCATGGTTCGCAAGGATTTCGTGAGTTTGTGTTCGGTGCCTATGCAGAGCGAGTTACCAGTTTATTGATGCTTATAGATGCCATTGCCTTTGGACGTATTGAACAGCGTCTGGCTACCCACCTGCTCTCAAATATTGATTTGCATGGTGAGCTCTTGCTCACACATCAAGAGCTGGCGCGGGATCTGGCTCCGCCAGGGAGGTGATCAGCCGCATGCTCAAGGAGTTCGAGCGTGGCGGTCTGGTGCAGTTGTCACGTGGCCGAATTTGTGTACGCGATATCGAGGCACTGAAACAGGCGGCTGCTGTGTGATTAAGTCACTGACACTGGATACTGATGAGGATAGATTCAGTATTTCAATCATTAAGGAGTGACTACAATGAAATTCAATGTAGGTGGTATAGATCGTATTCTTCGTATCGTCGTGGGTGTAGCGCTGCTTGGCGCGACGGTCACAGGCTTTCTCCCTGTTTGGGGTTATATCGGTGTTATCCCACTAGTGACTGGCTTGGTTGGTTTTTGTCCGCTCTACCCGATTATCGGTTTTAGCAGCAAAAAATAGTCGTGATGGGGTAATAACCTCCGTTAGCATGCTCTTTGGGTACGTATGGCCCCATGTGCGAGCAGGTCAACTAGCAAATATAATAAAAAAAAGGGCCACCCTGATGGGTGACCCTTTCTTTTATATTAAGTGCCTGGCGATGACCTACTCTCACATGGGGAGACCCCACACTACCATCGGCGATGACGCGTTTCACTACTGAGTTCGGGATGGGATCAGGTGGTTCCACGTCTCTATGGTCGCCAGACAAAACTGGAACAACTCGGACTGCTTTGAAATAGATTGTTTTGTCTTGTAGCGCTACAAGCGTCAACCGCGTAGCGATCATTTGATTCGGTTATTGTTTCGAATCTTGTTACCAGCTCACCAACCAAACGCCTTGGGCGTTATATGGTCAAGCCTCACGAGCCATTAGTACAGGTTAGCTCAACGCCTTACAACGCTTACACACCCTGCCTATCAACGTCCTGGTCTCGGACGACTCTTTAGGGGCCTCAAGGGCCCAGTGAGATCTCATCTTGAAGGGGGCTTCCCGCTTAGATGCTTTCAGCGGTTATCCTGTCCGAACGTAGCTACCCGGCAATGCCACTGGCGTGACAACCGGAACACCAGAGGTTCGTTCACTCCGGTCCTCTCGTACTAGGAGCAACTCTTCTCAAATCTCAAACGCCCACGGCAGATAGGGACCGAACTGTCTCACGACGTTCTAAACCCAGCTCGCGTACCACTTTAAATGGCGAACAGCCATACCCTTGGGACCGGCTTCAGCCCCAGGATGTGATGAGCCGACATCGAGGTGCCAAACACCGCCGTCGATGTGAACTCTTGGGCGGTATCAGCCTGTTATCCCCGGAGTACCTTTTATCCGTTGAGCGATGGCCCTTCCATTCAGAACCACCGGATCACTAGAACCTGCTTTCGCACCTGCTCGACGTGTCTGTCTCGCAGTCAAGCACCCTTCTACTCTTGCGCTCATTGGCTGATTTCCGACCAGCCTGAGGGTACCTTCGTGCTCCTCCGTTACTCTTTGGGAGGAGACCGCCCCAGTCAAACTACCCACCACACAATGTCCTCAATCCAGATAATGGATCTAAGTTAGAACCTCAAAGTTGCCAGGGTGGTATTTCAAGGTTGGCTCCACGCAGACTAGCGTCCACGCTTCTAAGCCTCCCACCTATCCTACACAAACAAATTCAAAGTCCACTGTGAAGCTATAGTAAAGGTTCACGGGGTCTTTCCGTCTAGCCGCGGGTACGCTGCATCTTCACAGCGAGTTCAATTTCACTGAGTCTCGGGTGGAGACAGTGTGGCCATCGTTACGCCATTCGTGCAGGTCGGAACTTACCCGACAAGGAATTTCGCTACCTTAGGACCGTTATAGTTACGGCCGCCGTTTACCGGGGCTTCGATCAAGAGCTTCTCCGAAGATAACCCCATCAATTAACCTTCCGGCACCGGGCAGGCGTCACACCCTATACGTCCACTTTCGTGTTTGCAGAGTGCTGTGTTTTTAATAAACAGTCGCAGCCACCTGGTATCTTCGACCGACAAAAGCTTACGGAGCTAGTCCTTCACCTTCATCGGCGTGCCTTCTCCCGAAGTTACGGCACCATTTTGCCTAGTTCCTTCACCCGAGTTCTCTCAAGCGCCTTGGTAT
>NZ_JRLB01000116.1 GCF_000764495.1 Nitrincola sp. A-D6 | reverse complement strand
CCTAATCCGAGGTGGCTGGATCAACTAGGGCCAAAACGTAAACCCAAACATGTTCAATGGTATGACTATCTCTTTTATAGACTGTCACGCCTACAGCTCTTACCGCAATTCCCGTTCAAAAAACGTAAAACGGAACAGGCTATTGCAGAGTTTATGAAAAATCCAAGTTCGAAGCTGTACCCTGACTATATGCCTTACGCTTGATCAACGTGGATATTGGCATGGAGTGCAACAAGGAACACCACCCTCTCAGCCGTGACCGTCTGCCGTCAGGACGACGGCAGTCGAGCGAGTCAGGGATGACCTTGAAGCGTGTCACGGATGAGGGGTGGTGATCCATCGGTCATGTTTATTCCAAACAATCCCTGAATTCAACTATTAACTTCAGCACAGTTATCTATCAGCTTAGAAAATTATCAGCCGCGTGGGGCGCATGGCATGATGACAGGCGCATCAACCTGGGCACGCATTCAAAGTCATCAGATACGTCGTGAATGGGTAGGTCCTGGTGTCGCGTCGTTAAATTTATCTGCATATGCTGGTGAAGCACGGCTTCGATTAGCGGTGAGTTTTGATCGTTTGATGCCGGATGGTGAACCACAGCGATTTATCATGATAGAGCCGCTTGAAATTACAGCAACATAAGCCAAGCAAAATATAGGATTACCTGATGTCATCACCACCGTTGGAACTTATTCCCAATCCCACTGAAAACCCTGATGTGATTGATGTTATGAATCTATCAATTACGCGTATAGATGACGATACTATTGAAATACCTTCATTTGTTTCAGATATATTGAATGCTTGGTTCAAGTTAATATTTTTTGCATTAATTTTGGGGTTGGGGCCCTCGTATGATCCTGGCTGGTTTACTGCGAATGGTGAGCCAGGGATAGCTTATGAAAAAATTCATAGGATGTTTTTTAGGGAAAGTTATATTTTAGATGCCTTTGCATTTTACGAAGATAAAAGTAATCCCGGCTTTACTCCAGAAGGTGAATCTTATCAACAATTTTATGTATATAATATCGAACGCCACGGCCGTGGCATCGTTGCAGGCCTATTTTTCATCGGAATAATCGTAATTCCTTGGATTTTATTAAATCTAGCGGTGGGTAATCCTTATCGTATCGATCGAAAGCGCCGAATTATCTACACTTGGATGCGGGGTCATTTTGTCTGTGTTCACTTTCCACCAGGTATGAGCGATCCATTACAATTGATCGAAGCCCATGTGCCTCGCGGTAAACAGGCTAACGATCCTTATAATATGAGTGGTCCGTTAAATATCTGGTTACCACTTCCGCATAAACAAAAAAATGGCTTGTTGAGTATAGGCGCCAGTTGCTTCCTGAATGGCGCAATGGTGAAGTATCAATCCTATTATTTACGTGATTTTCTGACCGACTATTTAACTAATCCTAATCCGAGGTGGCTGGATCAACTAGGGCCAAAACGTAAACCCAAACATGTTCAATGGTATGACTATCTCTTTTATAGACTGTCACGCCTACAG
>NZ_JRLB01000115.1 GCF_000764495.1 Nitrincola sp. A-D6 | reverse complement strand
CCAATGCCTCACCGATCGGTGATATGCCACCCGTGCTGCTGGCTCTGGACGCCCAATTGCGTATCCGCGATGCCGCGGGAGTAATCGACATGCCGATCAGTGAGTTCTTTAGCGGTTACCGACAAACCCGCTTACCCCCTGGCGGCTTTATTGAAGCGTTGATTCTGCCGCGCCTGCAGCCAGACAGTTTCTTGCGTATCTACAAATTATCCAAGCGCCTGGATGATGATATCTCGGCGGTGTGTCTGGCGATGCACTTACAGCTGGATCAGGGCCGGATTGTCAGCGCCCGACTGGGTTTTGGTGGTATGGCAGCAACACCGGCACGTGCTTACCAGGCAGAAGCCGCGCTGATCGGCCAGCCCTTAACGCCTGAAGGGATATATGCTGCTCAGATGGCGTTAGCCTCAGACTTTACCCCGCTCAGCGATGTCCGTGCCAGTGCTGAATACCGATTACGCAGCGCCAGCAACTTATTGCTGCGGGCTGCCCTGGAATATCAGGGCCAGTCATCACTGGAGGTGAGTTATCATGCGCACACTGACTGAAGCCCATCCACAACTGGCTGAAAAATCACTCGGCGGTGTAGGAACAACCGTACCTCATGATAGTGCCCGACAGCATGTCATGGGAACGGCACGTTATGTGGATGATATCGCTGAGCCCCAGGGCACTCTCTATGCCGCGGTTATCGGCAGCCGAATCGCCAAAGGGCACATCCGTTCGCTTGATATGACGACCGTTGCGGCGGCACCGGGGGTAGTCGCCCTGCTGACACTGGACGATGTACCCGGCCATACCGATATTGGCCCGGTGTTCCCTGGCGACCCTGTTTTGACCCAAAGCGACATT
>NZ_JRLB01000114.1 GCF_000764495.1 Nitrincola sp. A-D6 | reverse complement strand
CTTTAGCATCTCAGCAAACAGAGGGCCAAATGCCTCTTTATCATTCACATCCAAAAACTCCAACAACCCACTAATTAATCCAGGGTACAAAGAAAATGCGTATGCAACCTCACCGATACGTAATTTATATACAATTTCCAATGCCAGCTTTTCTAACTCTTTAAATTCCATCATATCATCAAACTCACACCATCAATTTTTGCACTTTCTTTTGAAAAAGATCGAAAAACAACATTTTTATTTAAAGATATATAAATTTCTAAATCTCTCATAAATGCAATTAGTGCTGGTCTTGACATGATCTCTTGTCCGTTGTAATTAGTCACCCTGGTTTTAAAATTTGCTTTTTTTCTGGCAGCAGAGTTTTCTGCATGAGTGTAGCCACTAGGATAACCAAAATCCGCGCCGACCAACCTGACTTCCTTAGCACCTAACTTAACAGCAAGATCTACAGCGCAATGTGTAACTGTACCAGAACAATAAAGCTTTTTTAGTTTTAAAGTACTCTGCACCCTATTAAAAACTGAATCATTGGTTTTAAAGATACACCTTAATCCCGGCCAAGACTGCAACATCTTATGTGGTATAGTTGGAGAGTAAACAAATATCGAGTCTTTAAGTATATCTTTATTTGATATAACTTTAAAATGATCAACCATATTATCATGGCCATCAATTGCAATAACAAATTCCGGAACTATACCACCCTTAATCAATGGATTAACTGCTGTAGATACTGCTATCAAACAGTCAGACTTTATTGGATTATCTATATAAGACTGAATAGTTTCCCCACCAGCAATCACAGTAATAGTTTTATCTTTATACTGATTAAAATACTCACTTACACTTTTATCAATTTTTATATATTCATCATTCTCTACAATATTTTTTATATCGTAATTCAGCTTTCTATCTTCCAATCTTTTTTTCTTCAAACTTTCATCCAACTCCATTATCACCCTATCTCTAAGAGGATGCGCTCCTTTTTCAGCTAAAATCAACTCAGCATAAACATTCAAAAAAGGTTTACTTGGATATTTCAACTCTCCTGCAAAAAAAAGATTAACTCTTTTATCATCAATCCAACTATTAGGGTATTCTTTTAATGATTCCATAAACAATCGATGATTAAAAAATACCAAATTAATTTTTTTTAATGCCATGCTGCTTCAGAATATGCTCTACAAGAAACCCGGAACCTATACCGTAAATCCATACCACTTCTTCATCTTCATCCAAAACTGACGCTTGTACTTCTGCTTCTTTCTCTGGATTAAATGCACTTGATATGTGACACCCTTCATGAACCAAAACTTTATGAGGTGTATCCCCTGTAACGGTACTATTCTCTGCTAACTTTTTTTTCAGCTTGTTTTTGAATCTTGGCCATCTTTGATGAATTATTTTAAGTTTCTCTTCCAGAGATTTATCACTCACAAACCACCTCATTCAATATATTAATAATGAGTTCAATTTATATTTCCCTCACACTCAATTATTATATATTGTGCAAAAAAAAC
>NZ_JRLB01000113.1 GCF_000764495.1 Nitrincola sp. A-D6 | reverse complement strand
CAGGGTATTAATGAGGCCTGGCTGAATCAGGTACGCTGTCCAACCACCCCATGACCACGATGCTTGGCCCCGTCCTCAGTGGCATAAACCTGCGCATTGACAGTCTACAAATTGATCAGCCAGAGCCAACTGGCACCGGCCTCGTTGCCATAGCATCGCCGAATGCGCAGGGGCTACTATCAGCCGCTGGCATGTTTATTCCTCAGATCGCCAGTCTGAATCTGCAGGCCGATGGTGAGATCAAGAAAGTTCAGCCGGATCTTCTGCCGCCGGACATGCCTACGGTACATGCGGCTATGTCACAGGAAGCTATCCTGCTTGGCATAGGTCTGGATAAACCCACAGAACTGAAGTCTGAGCTAACAGTTGATGCTGACCCACGCTCACTGATGACTTATGGCCACATCAGTAGTGATTTGTATGCCACGCTGGCCGAGATCGGCAGTCAACTGCCCGGCACCCAGGCACCCGATGCCGATGAGCTGAAGCGACTGGCTGAAGTGTATGAAAAAACCGAGTTCTGGATCGGCATTGATGCCGGCGGTATTGAGCTTGGCATGGGTGTTGAACTTAAGTAAGCCCCTGGCAGCCGATCAGATCATCAGGGTCTGATCGGCCCAAGTGTCACTATCTGATTGCTGGTGAGTCACCAGTATGGCCAGCTTTCCGCTTGCACCCAGTTCTGCGCGAATCCAGTTACCGGCAATCTGACGAGTGGCTGCATCCAGTGCACTAAACGGCTCATCCAGCAACAAGAGTGGTTTATCGCGCAATACCGTGCGAATTAGTGCAATACGCTGACGCTGACCACCGGAAAGATCACCTGGCAAGCGCTGCAATAGATCGGCGACCCCAAGATGTTCACAAGCCTGCAACACCTGCTGCCACTGCGCTACATCCGGCTTGGCGCGGTAAAACCCCAAGCGCAGATTCTCTGCAACACTGATATGCTCAAACAGATTGTATTGCTGAAACAATGAAGACACCGGACGCTGCGCGGCATCCTGTTGATCGATACGCTGGTTATTCAGCCAGATCTCGCCCGTGTCAGCTGGCAGGAATCCTCCAAGACACTCCAGCAAAGAGCTTTTCCCGGCACCACTTTCACCCATCAATACCAGCAACTCACCCGGCCTGAGTGTAAAGTGATGCAACCAGGTTTTATCTCCACGAGACAACTGCAGGTGTTCAACCTGTAGTCCGACTGAACGCAGCCCGGCTGAACGCAGCCCGGGTATTTTCTCAACCATGATCTTTTTCCAGAAATCTTAATGCCGCCAGTGCCAGCGCCAGTAATAAAACAGACACCAGGCCGCTTCAGCCAGGCGATAGCCGCCGGCCAGGGTATAGATTAACCAAGCAGGGTACGCCAGTCATCACTGCCAAAAATAGCAAACACCGACATATCCCCCAGCGCCAGCACAAAGCTGATCGCCAGCACCCGCCGTAGCAAGGGTTTCAGATAGGGCAGATACACACAGCGCCAGTGCGTAAGTCGAGTCAGATTCAGATCCGCCAGGAGTCGGGTATAACTGGCATCATAGTCAGACACAGCCGGACGCAGTTGTTGAAACACGAAAGGCAGTGCAATCACCGCATTCATCAGAATCACAGCGATCCAGCATAGGCCTGCCAATCCACCCAGGGCATCAGCAGAATATATAACCCCACCGATACCACCATCACGGTACAACCAAGGGATAGAGTGCAACACCCGCAATCCATTGACGAAAATGCTCTCGCCGTCCGGTACGCCAGAGTGACAGCAGTGCCAATGCCAGACAGACCGCCAGCAGAGATGCTGCCACAGCGAGTGTCAGTGAACGTATTATCACCCAGGTCAGTTGGGTTTGTTGCAAAAAAGCCCAGTCAGCCTGCCAGGCCAGCGGCAAGAGCACCAGTATTGGCAAGGTCAAAAACAACCAGCCCAGCAGATAAACCAATCGCCCTGCCCAGTAAAACAAAGCACTCGAATCAGGCAACCACACCTGCCCGGCTTGTGCTGGCGCCAACCATTGAAAACGTCCCATACGGCTGAAAATCAGAAAAATACCGCCAGCTAACACCAACTGCGTCCAGGCCAGAAACAGCGCTTCTGACGGATTGAAATCATATTTCAGCGCTTGATAGATCGCCACTTCCAGCGTGCTCGCAGCGGGGCCGCCACCCAATGCCAGAACGACAGCAAAACTGTTGAAACACAGCAGAAAAATAAATCCACTGACGGCTGGCAGAACACTTCTGAGTACCGGCCACTCAACCACTCTGAAACGCTGCCACCCGGTCATGCCCAACTGCGCCGACAGCTTCCAGGTGTTCGCAGGGATACTTTGCCATTGAAAGGTAAGTACACGAATAGCAAAGGGCAGGTTGAGAAATACATGCGCCAGTAAAATGCCATTAAGCCATACAATTGCCAGCTTTCACCCAACCATGGGGTCAGCCAGCCTGAACGGCCAAACAGCGCCACCAGTCCGGTAATCAAGATCAGCGAAGGCATCACAAAACACAGCAGGCACCAGCTCAGAAACCATTGCTTTCCCGGCAGCCTGGTATCCAGCGCCAAGGTACGTGCCAAAGGCATGGCAAGCAGAACCGAAATCCCGGCACTCAGCAGCGCCTGCCAAAGCGAAAAACGCAGCAACTCCCAGAACCAGCGCTCCTGTAACAGGTAGCCATAGGGTTCAGCACGCCCCCAGCCTGCCAGGGCTAAAAACGCCAGCAGACTGATCCCCAGCACCAATATCACTGCTAACCAGCCAGGCAGCTGAGACAAGGATAGTGGTCTTGCTGATGAGAAGTGAGCGACAGACATACTAACGACTGACAGCGTTGCGCCAGATGCTGATCCACTCGCGCCGCTGGGCATCGACTTCATCCGGGCTAAAACCTATCACCTCTCGTTCTGCTTCCGCGAAAGCGGCTGGCAGATCTATATCACTGCGAACCGGCAGCATCCAGTTGCTCTGGGGTAGCAATGACTGTACCTCTTCACTCAGCAGAAAAACCAAAAACGCCTGTGCCAGTTCGGTTCATCACTGTAGGCTGATACCGCAGCCACTTCCACCTGTGCCGTATGCCCCTCGTCAAAACGGGTAGCCTGATAAGCATGTGTCTCTTCGACCAGTTGATGGTAAGCCGGTGAAGTAGAATAACTCAGCACATAATCAGCCTCACCCTGCAGAAACATACCATAGGCCTCTGACCAGCCTTTGGTGACTGTTACCGTGTTGGCGGCAAGACGCTGCCAGGCCTGTTCGGCTTCATCCCCATAAACAACCTGCATCCAGTGCATCAGGCCCTGACCTGGGGTGCTGGTGCGCGGGTCCTGATAGATAATACTGGCGTCGCTGTTAATCAACGCATCTAAAGAGGTCGCAGGCTTTGTCACTTTGCGACTGTCGTAAATAAAGGCAAAATAGCCGAAATCAAACGGAATAAAATGACTATCCTGCCAGTCCAGTGATGTGCGTAATGGCCAGTCTGCAAGTGTTAAATCATGCGCCTGCACCAGGCCTAATCGGCGCGCCTGCGGCATCAGCAGATCATCCAGGCCAACAATAACATCAGCTCGGTACTATCTCCCTCCAGTCGCAGTCGATTCAATAGTGAAACCCCATCATCACTACTGGTGAAATTCACCTCACAGTCGCACTGAGCTTCGAACAGCTGTTTCAATGCCGGACCCGGCCCCCAGCTAGTGGTGAAACTACTGTAGGTATAGACATTTAACACGCGTGCTTGAAGGTTCACTGCTATCAACAACAGGAATACAGCGGCCATTAGCTTGCAGGTATGGGTATGAATTTTCACAGATGGACTCCGGAGATTCGACACCGGCTCAGAAAGGAATCAGCGACAGGCTGATATCTCAATTCCTACGCCAGTATTAACTGGATCAGGTTCAGCGGGTAAACTCTCAGCCTATTGGCACCCCGATGAGATAACCTGAGTATACCATGACCCACTTAAGGCACCACCTTTCAGCCGAACTCCCCCAGGCATTACAGGACCACCTCCCCCCTGTTGAATCGATGCAGTTTTTAGGTCAGGGCAGTCGCAACCGTCACTGGCGGCTGCATACGGTAGAGCAGGTATATATATGGCGTGAGTTTGGCCTGACTCCACCGGGAGCAAACCGACAACTGGAATTACAGGCACTACAAACCCTGCAATCGAAACCCTGGGTACCGCGACTGGAACTTTGCCTACCCGAAGGCGTGTTATTTTTAGCCGATGCTAACGCCGTACCGATGCAGGACACCCTGAATCCACAACAGCGACAACAACTGTTACAGGCCGTTTTGGCACTTTGGCAACATCCATTTGATGCCGCACCAAATGACTATGATCAGTTGATTCACGATTATGCGGTGCTGGCGGGACCGGACTATGCCGCCTTGGCCGAGCAACTGTTGGATACATGCCGACACTGGCAGGCTGAACAATTTTGTCTGATTCATCAGGACTTGCACCCAGGTAACCTGTTAATCACGGATCAAGGCATTCAATTAATCGACTGGGAATACGCGGTGCGCGGTAATCCCTGGATAGATGCCGTGGCACTTGAACGTATGCTCGGACTGAGTCCGGCTGAACAGCAGTTGTTAGAAACCCGGTTGCCCGACCTGGCTTATAACGATCCCTGGCAGACGATGGGCTGCTGGCTGACACAGTTGGACCAGCTTTGGCAGGCCGCGCAAAAAGTCCAAAGCGTGATATAATATCAGATCGATTTAATCAACTATTTTGACCTTCCAGGTCGTTAACCCGGCGGTAGTTCCATGTCCTCGATTGTTGTTTGTGCCCTGTATAAATTTGTTACCCTGAACGACTATATGCAGTTGCGGCCCCAACTGCAGGCACTGCTGGAAAGTGCACAGATTCGGGGCACTCTACTGCTGGCACAAGAAGGCGTGAACGGCACCCTGGCCGGAAGCCGTCAGGCGATAGATACACTGAAACACTGGTTTGCCGCCGATGTACGTTTTCAGGGCATAGATTACAAGGAGTCACTGACCGACGAGCAGCCCTTTTACCGCACCAAGGTCAAACTGAAAAAAGAGATCGTAACCCTGGGCGTTGAAGGCATAGACCCAAAACAGGTGGTCGGCACCTATGTTGAACCTGCGGACTGGAATGCGCTGATCAGTGATCCGGATGTACTGCTGGTGGATACCCGCAATGATTATGAAATCGGCCTGGGTAGCTTTAAAGGTGCCATCAACCCGAAAACCGACAGCTTTCGTGAGTTTCCAGCCTATGTCAAAAACCAGCTGGATACGCAGAAACACAAGAAAGTGGCGATGTTCTGTACCGGTGGCATCCGCTGTGAAAAAAGTACCGCTTACCTGAAGGAACAAGGTTTTGAAGACGTCTACCATCTGCACGGGGGTATTCTGAAATACCTTGAAGAGGTACCTGAAACTGAATCCCTCTGGCAGGGGGAGTGCTTTGTGTTCGACAATCGTGTCACGGTTGACCATGACTTGCAGCCCGGTCATTATTCACTCTGTGCTGGCTGTCGTATGCCCCTGTCTGCAGCTGACAAGCAGCACCCTCAGTATGAAGAAGGGTCAGTTGTCATCATTGCTACGACACCCAGACGCCGGAGCAGCGTCAGCGCTATGCGGCCAGACAACAGCAGATCAAGCTGGCGCTTGAACGTGGCGAAGCCCATCTCGGCGCGGATGCGGTCAAAGCGGCTGAGCAGCACAGAGCTGAAAAACACGCACGCAAAGCGGCTGAAAAACGGAAAAACTAACCATGCACAGCATTGTGAAGCTATGGATCGCAACCTGCCTGCTCAGCCTGCCAGTCCTACTTCAGGCTGATACAGGTGTTGATGAGTTTCTGTTGCTGGATATACAGGATCAGCAGCTCGTGGTTGAAGTCGCACTCAGTCCGGAACAACGCTCCAAGGGGTTGATGAACCGCCAGGAGATGCCAGCCGATGCGGGCATGCTGTTTATTCTCGATCCGCAACCGCGCCAGTGCTTCTGGATGCGCAATACCTATATTCCCCTGACACTGGCTTTTCTTGACGAAAGCTTCACCCTGCTGCAATTAAGTGATATGCAACCTCTCTCAGAAGAACTCCACTGTGCTGATCAACCTTCCCGTTATGCATTGGAAGTTAATCAAGGCTGGTTTGAGCGACACAATGTCGTGGTGGGAGAACAACTACAACCACGCCTGCCCTAATGCACTAATAGAGTGCAAAACAACAGATCCAGCTATTTTTCCACGCACTCAAATCACGCAAACGCAACACTGGATAGCTAAAAACGACCCCGGCGAAAGTCTGCGCGACATCAATTACCCTATGATAAAACAGCTGTTTTTATAAGTTGGCATAGATTCTGCTGTTATCAGGTTTGACGTATAACCCAAATAGGATCAGACCGATGAAACAGATTAAAACAAAGCTCGCTACCGCATCCTGTGCCCTGGCTCTGTCTATAGCCGCTATCACTGCTCAGGCAGCAGAAACCATCAAAGTAGGTGTGCTGCATTCACTCTCCGGCACCATGGCTATCAGTGAAACCACCCTGAAAGATACCATGCTGATGCTGATTGAAGAGCAGAACGCCAAGGGCGGCCTGTTGGGCAAGCAGCTGGAAGCGGTTGTGGTTGACCCGGCATCCGATTGGCCGCTGTTTGCAGAGCGTGCACGCGAACTGCTGGAGCGGGATAAAGTGGCAGCCATTTTTGGTGCCTGGACCTCTGTTTCCCGCAAATCGGTTTTGCCCGTGGTTGAAGAACTCAATGGCCTGATGTTCTACCCGGTTCAGTATGAAGGTGAAGAATCCTCCAAAAATGTCTTCTATACCGGCGCCGCACCTAACCAGCAAGCCATCCCGGCGGTGGATTATCTGATGAATGAGCTGGGTATTGAACGTTGGGTACTGGCAGGCACCGACTATGTCTACCCACGTACCACCAACCGTATTCTGGAAGCCTATCTGAAGCAAATGGGTGTTGCTGAAGATGACATCATGATCAACTATACACCTTTCGGTCACTCTGACTGGCAGACTATCGTGTCTGATATCCGCACCTTCGGCTCGGCTGGCAAGAAAACCGCGGTTGTTTCCACCATCAACGGTGATGCCAACGTGCCTTTCTACAGCGAGCTGGGTTCACAGGGCATTTCAGCTGAAGATATTCCAGTTATTGCCTTCTCAGTCGGTGAAGAAGAACTATCCGGTATTGATACTACGCCACTGGTCGGCCATCTGGCGGCCTGGAACTACTTTATGAGCGTTGACACTGAAGTTAACGATGACTTTATCGAAAAATGGCATGACTTTATCGGTGATACCGACCGCGTTTCCAACGACCCGATGGAAGCCCATTACATCGGCTTTAACATGTGGGTTGAAGCGGTTAACAAAGCCGGAACCACAGATCCGGAAGCTGTTCAGGAAGCCATTATCGGCGTCACGGTACCTAACCTGACCGGTGGTTATGCCGCCATGATGCCCAACCATCACATTACCAAGCCGGTATTGATTGGTGAAATTCAGGATGATGGCCAGTTTTATGTGGTCTGGCAAACACCAGGCACAGTGGCTGGTGACGCCTGGTCTGATTACCTGGAAGGTTCTAAAGATATTATTTCCGACTGGCGCAAGCCGCTGGAGTGCGGTAACTACAACGTAGTCACCAAAACCTGTTCAGGTCAGAACTTCGAGTAACAGCTGCTCGCTGCAAATGCCGGTCCGGATGTAGCTCCGGACCGGCCCCTCCCAGCCAAGCGTCAGGAACACCAACATGACAAGCCGGATAGTGCGTAAACTGCGCATCATGGGGCTGATAACCCTGTTACTCTTAAGTGCTGTGCAAACGGCCGCGGCTTTTGATGAAGAGCCGTTATTACTCGAATTTGAAGCCCTGCTGGTTTCTTCAGACAGAAACGACACCCGCAGAGCCATTGAACTGCTGGCGGCATCTGAACACCCGGAACAACTGACACTGCTGTCACTGTTGCTGGAAGGTAACCTCTATCGCAACCGCGATGATGACCGACTCTACCAGCTTGAACAGCACGAAGAAGGTCAACCGGCCGAACGCCTGTTAGGTGATGAAAGCCGGATTATCGAGAGCCGCCGTGACTTTCGCCGAGTTACAGTTAACAACGCCCAGCGCTCACAAATCCGTCAAGTAATGGCATTGACCGGCTTATCATCTGACCAGTCCGCGAAACGCTTAACCGCGGTCAAACAACTGATGCGGGATTTTGATGCAGATACCCTGGCCTGATTCGCAATGCTTATCCTGATGAAACAGATCCGAAAGTACGCGAATTAATGGCCGTTGCTCTGGCTATAGACACCCTGAGCCACGGCGATCCAGCTTCACTAAGCGATGCCATTGATACCCTCAGCGGATCACTGGAACCGCGTGCCCGTAATGCGCTGATGCAGTTCAGTGACGCCTCTGATAATGACAGTCTAAAAGCGCAGGCCGATGCCGCATTGGTAACAATTGATCAGAAGATAAAATTCTACAAAGGGCTCGAAACCCTCTATTTTGGTCTCAGCCTGGGATCGGTGCTGGTACTGGCGGCTATAGGTCTGGCCATCACCTTTGGCGTTATGGGCGTGATCAATATGGCCCATGGTGAACTGATCATGATCGGTGCTTACACCACCTTTGTCATTCAACAACTCATGCCTGACCATATCGGCCTGTCGATACTGGTATCCATTCCCGCCGCCTTTATCGTGTCAGTCTGGTCGGTATTGCCATCGAACGTGGAGTAATCCGCTTCCTCTATGGACGCCCATTGGAGACACTACTGGCCACCTTCGGTATCAGCCTGGTACTGCAACAAGCGGTGCGCTCGATATTCTCCCCACTGAACCGCAGTGTCGAAACCCCCTCCTGGATGAGCGGCATGCTGGAGTTTAACCCGGTGTTTGCCATCACCCTGAACCGGCTGTACATCATCCTGTTCTGTTTCATCGTATTCTTTGCTTTGCTGCTGATACTGAAACGCACCGCACTGGGTTTACAAGTCCGGGCTGTATCCCAAAACCGCGCATGGCCAGGGCCATGGGGGTGCGCTCTGAGCGAGTCGATATGATGACCTTTGGCCTCGGCTCCGGCGTGGCTGGCATTGCCGGTGTCGCACTGTCGCAGATCACCAATGTCGGGCCTAATCTGGGACAGGCCTACATCATCGACTCCTTTATGGTGGTGGTGTTCGGTGGGGTCGGCAATATCTGGGGCACACTGGTGGCCGGCATGACACTGGGTGTGGCAACCAAACTGGTTGAACCTGCGACCGGTGCGGTACTGGCAAAAATTCTGGTGCTGGTTTTCATCATTCTCTTTATTCAGAAAAGGCCCCGTGGACTCTTCCCACAGCGTGGCCGTGCCGCTGAGGATTAAGCCATGTTATGGAATCTGATTAAACAAGACCGTGGCGGGCAAGTGCTGCTGGCACTGTTGGTTCTGGCAATTATTCTGGTGCCTATTCTCAACGGCCTGCCCACTGACCACCCGCTGCACCTGCCCACCTATATGGTGGCGGTCATGGGTAAATACCTGACGCTGGCACTGCTGGCACTGTCAGTCGATCTGGTTTGGGGCTATCTGGGCATTTTAACCCTGGGGCACGGCGCCTTCTTTGCCCTGGGTGGCTATGTTATGGGTATGTACCTGATGCGTCAGATCGGTGATCGCGGCGTGTATGGACACCCTGAACTGCCTGATTTCATGGTGTTCCTCAACTGGGACAGCCTGCCCTGGTATTGGTACGGACTGGATCAATTCTGGTTTGCCGCCATTATGATCCTGCTGGTGCCGGGTTTACTCGCCTATATCTTCGGGGCTCTGGCATTTCGTTCACGCGTATCCGGTGTCTACCTATCCATCATCACCCAGGCACTGACCTTTGCGCTGATGCTGGCATTCTTCCGCAATGAGATGGGTTTCGGCGGCAACAACGGCCTGACCGACTTTAAGGATATACTCGGCTTTAACCTGCAGTCGCGGCAGACGCGTGTCGGGTTATTTATCGCTTCGGCTGTGGCACTGGCACTGGGCTATCTGCTGTGTCGTTACATCACTCAAAGCCGTCTTGGCAAGGTGTGTGTGGCGGTGCGCGATGCCGAATCACGTTCACGCTTTTTGGGCTATCGGGTTGAAAACGTTAAACTCTGGGTGTTCACTCTGTCGGCCATGATCGCCGGTGTTGCCGGTGCCCTCTACGTACCGCAGGTCGGCATCATCAACCCCAATGAGTTCTCACCACTTAACTCCATCGAGATCGTGGTCTGGGTTGCCGTAGGCGGTCGTGCCACGCTTTATGGAGCCGTGGCAGGTGCGATTTTCATCAACTATGCCAAAACCTGGTTTACCACCGAACTGCCGGATGTCTGGTTGTTTGCACTGGGGGCCATTTTTATTCTGGTGACGGTATTCCTGCCCAAAGGACTGGCAGGTCTGCTGCGGCGTCGGGAGGGTAACGCATGAGCCAGGCCTCTTTACTGACTGAAATAAAAGATAAAAGCCATGTATTTTCTTTTATGCAGTCTCAAGCCTCACCGGCACTGAACGTAGACAAGCAGATATTGCTCTATCTGGAAGGGCTATCGGTCAGCTTTGATGGTTTTAAAGCCATCAATGATCTGAACCTGTATATCCGTGACGGTGAACTGCGCTGCATTATCGGTCCCAATGGCGCTGGCAAGACCACCATGATGGATATCATCACCGGTAAAACCCAACCCGATAGTGGCTCGGCCTGGTTTGGCCAGACCATTAACCTGCTGGAACTGGATGAACCCGCCATCGCCCAGGCGGGTATCGGACGCAAGTTTCAGAAACCCACCGTGTTTGAGTTTCTTAGTGTAGAAGAAAACCTGATTCTGGCCATGCCGGATGAGCGCAGCGTGATCAGTCTGTTACTGGCCAAACTGAATGGTGAGCAGCGGGATCGTATTGATGAAGTGCTGATCCAGGTTGGGCTGAAAGAGCACGCACTGATCCGCGCAGGCAGTCTGTCGCATGGCCAGAAACAGTGGCTGGAGATCGGCATGCTGCTGATGCAGAAACCGCGACTGCTACTGGTCGATGAACCTGTAGCAGGCATGACCCATCAGGAGATGGACCGTACCGCCGAGCTGTTGATTTCCCTGTCGGGCAGTCACTCTGTGGTGGTGGTCGAACACGATATGGATTTTGTCCGCCAACTGGCTGGTAAGGACAGAACTGTCACCGTGTTGCACCAGGGCAGTGTGCTGGCCGAAGGCAGTATGGATCAGGTGCAGAACAACCGTAAAGTGATTGAAGTCTATCTGGGAGAGTAAACATGATCAGTATACAGGGACTCAATCAGTTCTATGGCGAAAGCCACACCCTCTGGGATATCGATATGCAGATTCCCGAAGGTCAATGCACGGTATTGATGGGCCGCAATGGCGTAGGGAAAACCACCCTGCTGCAATGCATTATGGGCCATCAGAAAGTGGCATCCGGACAAATTTTACTCAATCCGCAAGACAAGGATCTGGTGAAAGCCTCAGTGGAACAGCGCCCGCGTCTTGGCGTCGGTTATGTACCTCAGGGACGGCAAATTTTTCCACTGCTCACAGTGGAAGAAAATCTGCAGATCGGCCTGCCGGTGTTACCCCGCGGACAGCGCAAAATACCTGACTACATCTTCGAACTCTTTCCGGTACTCGCCGATATGATGCACCGCCGCGGTGGCGATCTGTCCGGTGGGCAGCAGCAACAGTTGGCTATCGGACGCGCACTGGTGGTTGATCCCAAGTTGCTCATTTTGGATGAACCCACCGAAGGGATTCAGCCCAATGTGGTGCAGGAGATCGGCGACATTATTCGCAAGCTGAATCGGGAGATGGGTCTGACAGTATTATTGGTCGAGCAAAAGCTGCCCTTTGCCCGCAAGGTGGGGGATCGCTTCTGTATTCTGGATCGTGGACGGAAGGTGGCTGAGGGGGCGATGGATAGCCTGGATGATACGCTTATCAAGCAGTATTTGACGGTATAAGTGCCGTGCGGGGTAGTGGTATCGCTTTGGTGTGACACGCTATTCGTCATCCATGACACGCTCAACTGCCGCCCTGACCGCCATGGACGGCGGGAATGCCGAAAATGCAGGAGTATTTTTCGGCCTTGGCGGCAGACGGTCACTCCAAAGCGATACCACTACCCCGCCCACAGCTTTGTGCCCGCTGAAAGATAAACAGCATGGTCATGGATCATTAAAACTGTAAAATAATGAACATGGTGGTAAGCACCTACCACTCTGACATCCGTAACAAGGAAACGCTGGAGCAAAATTTCAGGGTGGGTGTCCTATGAATAGCATGCAAGGAGTGCAACATGAAAAATGAACTGGTTTATACACTGACAGAGAGCTTCGAAAGCCACGCCCAACAGACGGAAAATGGCGTGGAATACTGGCTGGCGCGGGATGTGCAACACCTGCTTGGCTATAGTGAGTGGCGTAATTTCTTGTCTGCGATAACCAAGCAAAAACAGCCTGCGAAGTCTCTGAACAAGATGTCGGAAACATT